>JAUSCU010000045.1 GCA_030651065.1 Candidatus Omnitrophota bacterium
CGGCCGTAGAACTCGGCGGTCCCCAGCCAGTACTGCAGTCGCACCCCTCCGGCCCGGGCCGCCCCATCGGCCCGGTAAAGAAGCTGTTCCCCCTCCAGGATTTTGGGCTGGGCGGCGTACAGGTCCACCGGCAAACAGCCCAGCCGCTCTGCCAGCAGCTGCTCGGCGGTCCACTTCGGCTGGTGCACCTTCGCGTCCGCCAGCGTCCGGGTACCCTCCTGGATCAAATCCAAAGAATGGGTCACCCTTTTTTCTCTCCGGCAAGGCGCGCCTGGCGCTCGGCCTCGAGCAGCGGATTGATCAGCTCGTCCAGGTTCCCTTCCAAGACTTCCTCCAGACGGTGAGAAGTGAATCCGATCCGGTGATCGGTGATCCTCCGGTCCTGAAAATTATACGTCCGGATCTTCTCGGAACGGTCGCCGGTGCCGATCTGCAGCCGGCGCTCCTGTCCCCGCTGGGTCTCCTGCTGTTCGGTCTTGGTCTCCAGAAGCCGGGCGCGGAGCACTTTCATCGCCTTGGCCTTGTTCTTCATCTGGGACCGCTCGTCCTGGCAGGTCACCACAACGCCGGTCGGGACGTGGGTGATCCGCACCGCTGAGTCGGTGGTGTTGACCCCCTGTCCGCCCGGCCCGGAAGACCGGTAAACGTCGATCCGGAGGTCCTTCGCTTCGATCTGAAGCTCCACCTCTTCCGCCTGCGGCAGCACTGCCACCGTCACGGTGGAGGTGTGGATCCGGCCGGAAGACTCGGTCGCCGGCACCCGCTGAACCCGGTGCACGCCCATCTCAAACTTGAGCCGGCGAAAAACACCCGTCCCTTCCACGGCGAAGATCACTTCCTTAAACCCGCCCACCTCGGTGGGGCTGGCACTCAAGTTCTCCACACCCCAGGACTGCCGGGCCGCGTAGCGGGTGTACATCCGGTACAGCTCGGCGGAGAAAAGGCTCGCCTCCGCCCCCCCGGTCCCCGCCCGGATCTCGACGATGGCGCTCTTTTCCCCGGCCGGGTCTTGCCCGAGGACTATCTCTTCCAGCTGGGTGGTGAGCGCTACCTCTTTCCGGCCGAGCTCCTCCAGCTCCGCCTGGGCCAGCTCAACGATCTCTCCCTGGCCGGCATGGGATTCGAGCATCTGCCGCACGCCCTTCAACTGCAACTGCACCTGGTCCAGCTGCCGGGCGAGATCCACCACCGACTTGAGAGCCGCATGCTCCTTGGCGAATACCCGGACCTGCTTGGGGTCGTTTAGGACCGCCGGGTCCGAGAGCAGGCGCTCCAACTCCTCGAACCGCTTTAAGCGGTTCTGGAGGTTTTCGTGCATCCTTATTCCGTTTTCTTGGCGAACTTCTTGCGGAACCGCTCGACCCGACCGGCGGGGTCTATGAACTTCTGCTTGCCGGTGAAGAACGGGTGGCAGGCGGAGCAGATATCCACGCGCAGGTCCCCTTTCGTCGAGCGGGTCTTGAAGACCGACCCGCAGGCGCAGGAGACGATCGCCATCTTGTATTGTGGATGAATTTCTTTCTTCATCGTTTTCTCCTTAACCTTTTTCAGCCGGGTTCAAGCTGGCCAGGAAGTCGGCGTTGCTCTTGGCCTTCGACAGCCGGTCGATCAGCAACTCCATCGCCTCCCCCTCCTTGAGCTCCCGGAGCACTTTGCGCATCAGCCAGACCTTCTTCAGCTCGTCCGGCTCCAACAGCAGCTCCTCCCGCCGGGTGTTGCAGCGCTGGATGTCAAGGGCCGGGAAGATCCTCTTCTGGAACAGGTTCCGGTCCAGCGTGATCTCCATGTTGCCGGTCCCTTTGAACTCCTCGAAAATCACCTCGTCCATCCGGCTGCCGGTGTCGATCAGCGCGGTGGCGATGATCGTGAGGCTGCCTCCCTCCTCGATGCCGCGCGCGGCCCCGAAGAACCGCTTCGGCTTGTGCAGCGCGGTGGCGTCCACGCCGCCGGTCAGGATGCGGCCGCTGTGCGGGGCCACCGTGTTGTAGGCGCGCGCCAGCCGCGTGATGGAGTCGAGCAGAACGACCACGTCCTTCTTGTGCTCCACCAGCCTTTTCGCCTTCTCGAGAACGATCTCAGCCACCTGGATGTGCCGCTCGGCCGGCTCATCGAACGTCGAGGAAACCACCTCCCCCTTGACCGAGCGCTGCATGTCGGTCACCTCTTCAGGCCGCTCATCGATGAGCAGAACCAGCAAGACCACTTCGGGATAGTTGGTGGTCATCGCGTTGGCGATCTTCTGCAGAAGGACCGTCTTCCCGCTGTACGGGGGCGCCACGATCAGCCCGCGCTGCCCCTTCCCGATAGGCGACAGCAGATCGATGATCCGGGTGGAGATCTCCTTTGAATCCGTCTCCAACTTGAACCGCTGGTTCGCGTAGATCGGCGTCAGGTTGTCGAACAGGATCTTCACCTTGGCGGCGTCGGGACCCTCCATGTTCACTGCCTCCACCTTGAGCAGCGCGAAGTAGCGCTCCCCCTCCTTCGGAGGGCGGATCTGGCCGCTCACCGTGTCCCCGGTCCTTAGGTCAAACCGGCGGATCTGGCTCGGGGAGACGTAGATGTCGTCCGGCCCGGGCAGGTAGTTGTAGTTGGGGCTGCGCAGAAAGCCGAAACCTTCCGTCAAGATCTCGAGGACCCCTTCCCCGAACATGTTGCCCTCGCGCTCCGCCTGGGCCTGCAGGATCTTGAAGATCAGGTCCTGCTTCTTTAAGCCCGAAATCCCCTCGACGTTCAAGTCCTTGGCGACCTTGTTCATCTCGAGGATGGTCATCCGTTTGAGCTTGGCGATGTCCAGGTTTTGCGTAGGACTTTTTACTTTCGCTTCGGCCACTTTCGCTTCGGCTATCTTCGCTTCAGCCATCTTCTCTTCAGCCATGGACTCCTTCTCCTGTGATTTTCTTCCAAACATGAACCACCTGACGGCGGGTGTCCGCGAGGGATCCGCCGTTTTTCACCACAAAGTCCGCGTGTTTCACTTTCTCGCGCAGAGGCATCTGGAACCCGGAGCGCTGTTTGATCTGAGCCGCGGACCAGCCGGAGCGTGCTTTTAACCGCCGCGCGGCCGCGGCCGCCGAGGCCGTGACCACTACGACCGCGTCAACGCGGTAGGCCCGGCCCGACTCGATCAACAGAGGGATATCCAGCACCGCCACACCACGCGGCCGGCGCCTCTTCAACCGGCCCAAGTCCGCCAGGAGCTGCCGGCGCACCGCCGGATGCACGATCCGGTTGAGCGCCTTGAGCCGCGCGGGACTCCGAAAAACGATTTCCCCCAGCCGCTTCCGGTTGATCCGGCCGTCCGGCTCCAGCACGGACGGGCCGAACCCCGACCGGATTTTTTTCCAAACCGGCTGGCCCGGCTCCAACAGCCGGTGAACGGCACGGTCGGCGTCCAGCACCTCGGCACCGAGCTCCCTGAACAACCGGGCCACTGTGGACTTTCCGGTGCCGAGCCCGCCGGTGACGCCGATGACAATCACTCTAGGAGTGCGAGGCCTCGTACCAGTTCCGGCCGGCCTTCAAGTTCACTTCGATCGGGACCGAGAGCCGTACCACTTTTCCTGAAAGGACCGGCCCCTCCATCATTTCTTTGACCAGCGATTGGACCTTCTTCAGCTCGCCATCGGGCAGGTCAAAGATCAGCTCGTCATGGACCTGGCAGACCATCCGGGCGGCGAACCCGCCCTTTTCCAGCTCCCGGTCGATCATCACCATCGCCGCCTTGATGAGGTCGGCGGCCGATCCCTGGATCGGCGCGTTGACCGCCATCCGCTCGGCGAACTGCCGGACCGACGCCTCCCGGGCGTTCAGCTCCGGAAGGTTGCGCCGGCGATTGAACAGCGTTAGGCAGTAGCCGCGGCTGCAGCTTTCCTTCAGCGACTGCTCCAGGTAATTCTTGACCCGCGGGAACCGGGCGAAATACTGATCGATGAATTCCTGCGCTTGCCCCGGATCCACGCCCAGCTCCTTGGACAGCCCGAACGAACTCATACCGTAAATGATGCCGAAGTTGATCGTCTTGGCGGCCGACCGCTGGTCCGGCTCCACCTGCTCCGGTTTCACGCCGAAGATGAGGGCCGCGGTAGCCCGGTGGATGTCCTGCTTGGTCCGGAACGACTCGGTGAGCACTTCGTCCTCCGCCAAGTGGGCCAGAATCCTCAGCTCGATCTGCGAGTAATCGGCTGTCAAGATCCACCCGTTCCGGTGGGACGAGATGAACCCCTTCCGAATCCGGCGCCCCAGCTCCGACCGGATCGGGATGTTCTGCAGGTTCGGGTTCGACGACGAGAGCCGCCCGGTGGCGGTCACGGTCTGGTTGAACGACGCGTGCACCCGCCCGGTCTCCGGATTCACCAGACCGGGGATCGCCTTCACGTACGTCGAGTCCAGCTTGGTCAGCTCCCGGTACTCCAGGATCTTCGCCGGAAGTTCATGCTGCGCGCTCAAGCGCCGCAGCACCTCTTCGTCGGTGGAAGGGCCGGTCTTTGTCCGCTTGATCACCGGCAGCTTCAGCCGCTCGAACAGCACCTCGCCCAGCTGCTTCGGGGAGTTCAGGTTGAACTCCGTCCCCGCCAGCGCGGTGATCTGCCGGACCCGGCCCTCCAGAGCCACGGCGATCTCTTTGGAGAGATCCGAAAAAGCGTCCAAGTCCACCGCGATGCCGTGGACCTCCATCCGGGCCAACACGCGGGCCAAAGGCAGCTCCACTTCGGCCAGCAGCGGCTCCAAGGACTTTTCCTTGATCTCTTTCTCCAACCGGGGCATCAGCTCCCATCCGGCCAATGCTTTGGCGCCGGCCGTCTGCGCGGGATCGGCCCCTTCCGTCCCCCGGCCGAGAAATTCCAGCGCCAGGTCCTCCAGGCGGTGCGAGGCCCTAGTCGGATCGAGCAGATAGGAAGCCAGGCACGGATCGGCTGCCGTTCCTTTAAGCTCCATCCCCTGCCGCAGCAGAGCGATCCAAACTTCCTTTAAATTGGGGCAGATTTTCACGAGGCCGGCATCTTCGAAAAGAGCCCGCAGCTCTTTGAGGGCCCCATCTCCCTGAAACGCGTAAGCTTTCCCATTCCCCCAAGCTATGCCGGCGGCCTCTTTCTCTAGCGTGATGCAAAGAGAACCGGCTTTCCGGATCTCCGGCAGCAGTTCTTTGAGCTGCTCCGGCCCGGAGAGGATCTGGACCTCCGGCAAGTCCGCGCTGCGGTCGGGGGCAAACTCCTTCGCCAGGGTCCGGAATTCCAGCGCCTGGAACAGGGGACCTAAGACCATCCGGTCCGGCTCCTGGATCTTCATGGCCTCCCAGTCCATCTTTAGCGGCACTTGCGTGTCCAACGCGGCCAGTTCCCGGCTCATCCGGACTTGGTCCTTGTTCTCCCGGATGGCCTTGGCCACGGACGGCTTGACGGACGTTTCCTCTTTTTCCAGTGTCTTGAGCAGTTTTTCCACCGATCCAAATTTTTGAATCAAGTCCACCGCAGTTTTCTCTCCGATCCCCGGCACTCCGGGAATCGCGTCTACCTCGTCTCCCATCAGGGCCATCACCTCAATGACCTGATCGGGGCGCAGGCCCCACTTGTCCAGCAAGCTCTTGTCGTCCAGGATCTCCGGCCCTTCCTTGCCCGGGCGGTAGATCCGGATCCCCTTCCCGAGCAACTGCAGCATGTCCTTGTCGCCGGTCACCAGAGTAACCTCTAAACCCTGTTGGACGCCGGCGAACGCCAGGGTGCCCAGCACATCATCCGCCTCGTACCCTTCCATCTCAAAGATCGGGACCCGGAACCCTCTCAAAACCTCCTTGATCCGGGGGAACTGGTCCACCAGAGCGTCCGGCGTCGGTTTGCGGTGCTCCTTGTAACCCTCGAACCGCAGGTGCCGGAACGTGGGCTTCGGCAGGTCAAACGCGACCGCCAGCAGATCCGGCTTTTCATCCGACAACAGCTTCTTCAGCATCGCCACCACACCGTAGACGGCGTTGGTCGGCTGCCCCTTGGACGTGCTCAGGTTACGGATGGCATAGAAGGCACGATAACAGAACGACGAGCCATCAATGAGAAACAACCGCTTCCTAAGCATCTGGTGATTGGCTGACGGCGACAAAAGAGGAAACTGTTTGGGGACTACTAAAGCTGCTTAGCGAACGCCTTCTGAGCCCGCTCCAACCCTTGCTTGGCGCTTCGATTGCCCGGTTCCAAGATCAGGACCTGTTTGTAACTCTCGATGGCGTCCTGGTACAGACCTTCCCGCATGGCAAGGGCCGCCCGCCGGAGTAAATCATCCGAGGCTGTTTTCCGGACTTTTGATTTCTCCTTCACGATCTCCCGGGCAAGCGCCTGCGCGTTGAGCGGCGCCGTTGAGGGCGCGGGCTTCACCTTCACCTCGGCAACCGGTTTGACAACCGGAACAACCGGCGGCTTGACCGGCTTGGTGACCGGAGCAACCGACGGCTTGATTTTCTTGGCTTTTTCCAATTCCTTGAATTTCCGATCGGCAGCAGCCCGGGCCTTAATCTTCTCGGACCGGATCTCCGCCTCGATCCGCTTGGCCGCTTTGCGGCGCGCCTCTTCAAGTTGCTTTAATTGCCGGACAGTCTGTTTTTGGTTGGCCGCTTCGGATTCCTTGAAGGACCGGCTCTGAAACGGTTTCACCGGGGTCCTCTCCCGTTCCAGCTCCGCCTTCCGGGCGGCCTCTTCATGCCGGGCATTCGCCGCTTCCTTCGTGACGCGACCTTTGGCGGCTTCCAGTTCCCGGATCTGCCGTCCTTGGGTCTGCGCGGCGCGTGTTCTCGCGGAACGAAGCAGCTGAAGCGCCTCCGCATGGGCCGGATTGATCTTTAGAACCTGTTCGAACTCCTCGATCGCTTTGTCCCAGCGCTTGGCTTCCAGATGGCCCTTGCCGGCCGCAATCATCCGGCGGATTTCCTGGTCCTTCTTCTGGGCCTTCTCTCCGTCGGTTTCCAGAACCGGCAACTGGTATTTAGCCAGCTTCTCCCTGGCCACGACAACCCAAGGATCTTTCGGCGGTCCCAGCCGAACGCGCGCGCCCCAGTGGGCCGCCGCCTGCTTGAGCCGGTCCGATCCCTCATACAGCAAAGCCAGGTTGCTATGCGCCGAACCCAGGTCCGGCTTGAATTTCAAAGCGGTATTGTAAGCCTGCTCCGCTCCGCCAAGATCCCCCAGGCTTTCCAGCACAACACCGAGATCGTTGTAGGCCTCGGCATAGTCCGGCTTGACGTAGATCGCCTGCCGGAACGCGGCCGCGGCGCGATAAAGCTCCCCCGTCTTCTGCAGCTGGAGGCCCTCCGTGCGGTAAAAGACACCTTCCTGCTGGAGGATATCACCCGGAATGATGCTCTTTGCGCCTGTCAGGAGAAAGACCAGGAGAAATAGGGCGCCTAGAGGGTAAAAGGACAGAGGGCTTTTTTGAGAGGCTCTCATCATCTGAATTTCGCGGTTATCCTAACCCATTTCCCCTTAGCTGTCAACAACTTCGGTCGGTTCCCGCTTGGGTTAGTCAGCTCTGTCAAAATTCGGCCGTGCCATCCCCCGCCGTTTCGCCGCCTACCGAGCCGGGCCGGACCGCCGTACGCTCGTCGCCCCGGCGTGGCGACTCGCTCTCTCCCTCCCTCGCTCGTCCCTCGCTGATCGCTCAGGATTCCCTGCCCGCTCGGTCGGTCAAGGCCCGCTTGTCCAGCCCAGCTCGCGGCGGCGAAGTCTGTGCCTGAGCCCTGCTCGGGGATGGGGTGAACGAGCGTTGACGGCCGAGAGACGCTCGGCCGGAGTGCGAGTGAACCCCGGCCCCGAGTGGGGCGAGCAGGGTTAAGCTAAACGAGCCAAAAGCAGGCGAAGCCGTTTCGGGCTGCCGGGGGAACGCAGGCGGCCGGTTCCCTCGCCGATCCTTAGCACCCGCAGCGGCGGGGGGTTGGGCACGGCGAAAGCCGCCAGCAGCGCGGCGCCCGTCGGCGTGGTCCATTCAAAGGGATCTTCCCTGTGAATGACCGGCAGGCGGGCCCGGGCCAATAGCAAAGAGGCGGTGGGGCCCGGTTCCCTTCGGAGCCGGCCGGAATGGTCCCGCCACAATTTTCCAAGCGGGATGGGGCCGGTGTAAACTTTTCGGACCTGGAAATAGGAAAGCCCGGCGCAGAACCCTAGGAGGTTCTTCATCGTTTCCGGGCGGGACAGCTGACGGAAACGGACTTGGCGCCACGGGCAGCCGTGCGATTCCCCTTCCGCCTGAGAAAGCAGAACCCAGACGCGGAGCAGGTTCTTCTTGATCGAAGGTTCCAGGCGGGATTGGCGGATCCAGCGGATCCGGTCGCCCGCGAGATCCGGAAAAACAAGATTGCCTCCGCCGCCTCGGGGCAACGGCAACCCTAAATCCCGCATCGCCGCCAACAGCATGTCGCCGCTGACACCGGCGGAGGCGTCGATGTAGAGAATCATTTTTTGTTCCGGCCGGCGATCAGCGCGGCGAGATACCCGGCCCCGAACCCGTTATCGATGTTCACCACGGCCACACCCGGCGAGCAGCTGTTAAGCATGGTCAAGAGGGGCGCCACGCCCCGGAAGGAGGCGCCGTACCCGATGCTGGTCGGCACCGCGACAACCGGGCAATGGGTCAGCCCGCTGACGACGCTGGGCAGCACGCCGTCCATGCCGGCGGCCACCACGATCACGGAGGCTTTCTGGATCTTGGGCAGGTGTTTGAGCAGGCGGTGGAGCCCGGCCACACCGACGTCGAACAGCCGCTCGGCCTTAAACCCAAGCGCCTCCAAAGTAACCGCCGCTTCCTCGGCGATTCGAAAGTCGCTGGTGCCGGCGCTCAACACGAGCACTCCGCCGCGGCCGCGGCCGCTGAGGCTGGAGACGGCATCGGACAGGATTCCGGCCTCAGGGAAATAGCGCAGCTGGGGGAGGTGCTGGCGCACCTTTTTCGCCGTGGCCGGAGAGACTTTGGTAACTAAGACTTGGGCGCCGGCCTCCCGCAGCGCTTGCGCGATCGAAGCGATCTGGCGCGGCGTTTTCCCCCGGCCGTAGATCACTTCGGGGAAACGCCGGCGAAGGGAGCGGTGCAGGTCTACCTTGGCGAAGCGGAGGTCCCGATACGGCAGCTGCCGGACGAATTCCTCGATAACAGCGGCACTGATGCGGCCCGCGCGAAAACGGCGCAGGAGCAGTTTAAAGCGTGAAGATGATGGCAACGAGAGTGAGCAGGATCAGGAACGCGATGAGATAGAAATTGTTGAAATAAAAGAAATCGTAAATCCGTTCGAAGAGGGAGGGCCGCCGCAGGCGCCTCTTCTGCCGATCCAGGCGCAGCGTCTCCACATCCCGCAGCCGGAACCGCAGCAGGTTTCCGGCCAGGCGAAAAGAGGGGAGCTTTCCCTGCAGGATCAGCTCCTCGATTCCCTCCGCCGGAAGCCCCAGCCGCCGGGCGGCCTCTTCAGGCGTCAGGAGCTTTTCTGGGTGGCCACCCACTCGTCCACTCTGGACTTCTCGAACCGCCACTGGCCTCCTTCCTGCGAACCGGGAATCTTCCCGTCCTTCGCCCACTGCTCAACGGTCCGAACGTCCACCTCCAAATACTCGGCCAGATCTTTCGTAGACAGCGTGGATGCCTGAGCGCCCATGTGCAGCGAGCCGTCCAGCGAGGCGCCGGCCTCCACCTCCAGCAGCGGGGTCCAGACGTCCCCCCGGACAACCGCCGGCGACACCAGCTTCAGCGAGCGCTTCGCGATGATCTTGCCTTCCACGCGGCCTGCCACGGTGATGCTCTCCCCGGTGATCTCCGCGCGCACCTGCGCGGCCTCACCGATGGTGAGCTCGCCCTGCGTTTCCAGCGTCCCCTCGAACCGCCCGCTGATCCTCAAAGAAACCGGCTCCCGGAAGATCAGCGACCCCTGCATGCTGGCCGTCACATCCAGAACCCGGTTCTGTGATTCCTCCTTCCCCTTGCCTCTACCGAGAATCGCCATCTCTCACCTCCTTCGATTTCGGACCCACCCGGCCTTCCAACCGGTGAAGCATCAGCAAAACCACCAGCATCAAGCCGGTCGTTGCCACGGCCCCCACGTAAAAACCACCGCCCACCGCCAGGCCGATCCCCGCGGCCGTCCAGACGCTGGCCGCCGTTGTCAAACCCCGCACCGAATCGCGGAACTGGATAATCGTTCCGGCCCCCAGGAACCCGATCCCGCTGATCACCTGCGCCGCCATGCGGGTGGGATCGATCCCCGCTCCCGGGTAAGAGTCCATCAGATAGACTCCGGTCAGGGTCATCAGGCAGGAACCGACGCAGACCAGCATGTGGGTCCTTAAACCCGCGGCGCGGCCTTTGGCCTCCCGCTCCAGACCGACCAGACCGCTGAGCAGGACCGCCAGAACAAGGCGCAGAATTACTTCCGAGTCTGAGATCATCGCTAAACTCCTCTTAGCTTACACCCAATTCCGGGATCGCCGTCAACTCCTTGGACGTGACCGCGGGAAGATGATGTCCCAGTCCGGCCACCATCCCCCCGTTGTCGGTGCAAAGCGACAGCGGGGGGATCCAGAGCCGGACGGCAACCTCAGCGCAGGCCTCCGCCAGCCTCCGCCTCAGCGTCCCGTTGGCCACCACGCCGCCCCCAACCGCCAGATGGACGGCCCCTGCTTCGCGGCAGGCCCGGACCGTTTTCTGGACGACCTCCTCGACCACCGAGGACTGAAAGCTGGCGGCCATATCGGCGACAAATTGAGGAGTTAACGAACCGGCCTCCCGGACTTTATAGAGCACCGCAGTCTTGATCCCGCTGAGCGAGAAATCATAAGGAGATCCGGACTTCATCCGGGGGACCGTGAAGCGGAACGCGGACGGGTTCCCTTCCCGGGCAACCCGCTCGATCTCCGGCCCGCCCGGGAATCCCAGCCCCAGCAGCTTGCCGACCTTGTCGAACGCTTCGCCAACGGCGTCGTCCCGCGTCTGGCCCAGCAGCGAAGTCCGGCCGATCCCATCCATCCGGACCAGCGCCGTGTGTCCCCCGGAAATCACCAAGCCGATCATCCGCTGCCGCAGCGGCGGCTCCGGGTCTCCCATGAAAGCGGCATAGAGGTGGGCATGCAGGTGGTTCACCGGCACCAGCTCCTTCTGCCAGGCCAGCCCGAGCGCCTTGGCGGCCGCCATGCCAGTCAGCAAGCAACCCGACAGGCCCGGTCCACGGGTGACGGCAACCCGGTCGATCTGGGAAGGGCTTATTTGGGTGGATTCCAGCAGCGTCTCCAGCTCGCAGGTCAACAGCTCCACATGCGCCCGGCTGGCGATCTCCGGAATGACGCCGCCGTACTTCTGATGCTGCAACAGGCTGGAGGCCAGCTGAGCGCCCAGCACCCGGTGCCCATCGGCCACGAGGGCCAAGCCGGTCTCGTCGCAGGAGGTTTCAATTCCTAAAACCAACATTAATTCTTGGAGTCCGGAATTTCTGTCAACTCCGAAACGGGAACGATCGTGTAGCCGGCCTTCTCGAGCGCCGGCACCGCTTTCTGAAGGACCGCCAGCATCACCGGCCGGTCGTGCCCGATCCCAATTGCCTGACCGTGCTTCGACGCGGCGAGAGCCAGCTCCTCCAACTGCTTCTGGATCGCCGGAGCGGACTGCTCGTTGTCCAGGAAGACCGCCCTCTGCGCGAACGGGATCCGCACTTGGGCCGCCACCTCCGCGCAGACCGAGCGGTTGCTCACGTAGCTGTCCAGAAAATAGAGTCCCCGGCGCTTGGCCTCTTTCAGGACCACTTCCATCAGGGGGGCATCGGCGGTAGCCTTGGAACCCTGGTGGTTGGAGATCCCTCGCGCGGAAGGGATCGTGCTCAGCGAACGCTCCAGATTCTCGATCACCTGCCGCCGCGGCATGCCCACCAGCAACGTTGAACTTTCCCGCGGCGCCTTTGGATCCATCGCCTCCATCGGCATGTGCAAGATCACCTCATGTCCGTTCGCCCGGGCGGCCCGGGCCACATCCGCCGAGTGATCGAGACCCGGAAGGACGGACAGCGTCACCGGCCGGTGGATGGAGACCAGCGCCGGGACCTGTTTCATCGTGTAGCCCCAGTCGTCCAGAACGATGGCAATCTTCCCTTTCCCACGCGGGAAAGAAAAGGCCGGGGAGGAAGGGAGAGCCGCCGGCTTGGGAGGAAGCACGGGAACCGGAGCGGTCCGGGTCACGGCCGGAGGACCGGCGCGAACCGGGGATCTTGGAACAGCGGTGGTCCGGCCAAGGATGAAGGAAAGGACGAGGAGAGCGATAAACCCGGCACCGACGAACGGGACAAGGGATTTTCCCTTGCGGAATGGGGAGCGTTTTCTCGGCATTCCGCCTAGACCGCCGGGACAGCGGCCTTCTTGTAGACCTTCAGGCCGCGGAGCAGATCCACCGCCCGGAGGACCGCCGGATCTTTGGCGACGGGCGGGGGTTCTCCTTGTTCTTCTGCTTCCCGCGCGGAAGCAGGGGGAGGAACAGGCTCCACCACCACGTCCGGCTGGAGCCCCTTGCCGTGGATCGCCTGTCCGGAGGGAGTGTAGTAGATGCTGGTCGTCAGCCGGACCGCGGAGCCATCCCGCAGAGGGATCACCGTCTGCACCGATCCCTTGCCGAAAGTCTTCGTCCCCATTAGGATCGCCCGACCGTGGTCCCGCAACGCCCCGGCGACAATCTCCGAAGCGGAGGCAGACCCGTTGTTCACGAGGACCACGATCGGAAAGTCCAGGCTGGGGTGGTCGGGTTTGGAGCGGAACTCCTGGTTCTGGCTCTCCACGCGCCCTTTTGTGGAGACGATCAGGGAACCGGCCGGCAAGAACTGACCCGCCACATCTACCGCGACGTCTAACAGCCCTCCGGGATTGTTCCGCAAATCCAGGATCAGACCGTCGGAGATCTGTTTCTTCTCGAGGTCGCTCAGCGCCTTCTGCAGGTCGCCCGGCGTGTTGTCCTGGAATTCGCTGATCCGGACGTAGCCGATCCCCTCGGCAACCGCCTGCGCTTCCTTGACAGACCGGATCTGGATGACCGACCGGACCATGACCACATCGAACATCTGTTCCTGCTCCTCCCGAAGGACGGTCAGCGTAACCTTGCTTCCGGCCCTGCCCCGCAGCCGGTTGACCGCCTCATGCAGCGAGATGCCGCGCGTGGATTCGCCATCGATCTTGACGATCTTGTCCTGCGACATCAGCCCCGCCTTGGCCGCCGGCGTGTCATCCATCGGGGCTACCACGGTGAGCACGCCGTCCTTGGCAATCGTGATTTCGAGGCCCACGCCGCCGAACTCCCCCTTCGTTTCCACCTG
Organism: Candidatus Omnitrophota bacterium; assembly: GCA_030651065.1. Lineage (GTDB taxonomy): Bacteria > Omnitrophota > Gorgyraeia > 1-14-0-20-64-10 > 1-14-0-20-64-10 > JAUSCU01. Next base: position 13,307 of record JAUSCU010000045.1, read on the forward strand.
CATCTCGGAATAGGCGCCGGGATCAAGGAACTGGCTGTGGCGATCAAGCGACTCCACCATTCCTTTGAGCGCGCCGTAGATCAGCTTCTTTGGCTCGATCTCCTCGACGTACTCGGCCTGGATCACGGTGATCGCCTCAGCCAGGAGCTCCACCTGCTCGTAGAGCGCTTCCTGAACCGACTTCGTGGCGGACCACCCGCGCGGGGCTGACCCCAGGGCGGCGAAAAGGAGGACCGCCGAAAAAAACAAAATCCGTTTCTTCATCCTTTTTCGATCAGCTCCTTGAGCACTTCCTGTGAAAGCGCGGGGCTGGCCGCCCCCTTCATCTTGCGCATCAGCTGCCCCACGAGGAACATGAGTGTTGTCTGCTTCCCCTGCTTGAAATCGGCGACCGCTTTCGGCTGCTCTTGGATGACCTCCCGCGCCGCCACCTTGATCGCTTCCTTATCAGTCACCTGCGAGAGGCCTTTGGCATCGACCACCGCTTTTGGAGACTGCTTGGAATTCAAGGATTCGATTAGCACTTCTTTGGCCATCTTACCGCTGATCTTGCCCGAGTCAATCAACTCCACCAGCTCCACGAGCCGTTCGGGGCCGAAGTTCAGCGCCTCGATCCGGTCGGCGTTACGCTCGTTTATCTCCCGGGCTAAGTCCCCTAGGATCCAGTTGGCCAGCACCTTGGAGGCGGCCGGCCGTTTCTTGACGGAAGCTTCATAGTAATCGGCGGTCGACCGAGAGGAGGTCAGCCCCACGGCGTCCGGCAAAGAAAGGCTGTACTGGCGCACAAACCGCTCCGCCCTTTGGCGCGGAAGCTCCGGCAGCGCGGCCCTCGCCTGCTCGATCTCCTTCTCGGCCACCGCGAAGGGGACCAGGTCCGGTTCCGGGAAATAGCGGTAATCGTGCGCGAACTCCTTGCTGCGCATCCCCTGCGTGACCCCCTTCGCGTCGTCCCAGAGGCGGGTCTCCTGGACCACCTTCCCTCCCTCGTCCAGCAGCTCCCCCTGGCGTTTGATCTCGTAGGCAATCGCGCGGGCCACCGACCGGAAGGAGTTCAAGTTCTTGATCTCCGACCTCGTTCCCAGCTTGCCTTCGTCCGTTTTCAGCGAGATGTTGGCGTCACAACGCAGAGAACCCTTTTCCATATCGCAATCGGAGACGTCCAGAGATTCCAGAATCCCCTTGAGCGTTTTCAGGTACTCGTACGCCTGCTCGGGACTCTCCAGGTCCGGCTCCGTCACAATTTCCAACAGCGGGACGCCGGCCCGGTTCAGGTCCACCAGCGAACCGCCCTCCGGCCGGTGCAAAAGCTTGCCGGCATCCTCCTCCAGGTGGGCTCGCATGATCCGGACCTTCTTTCCGGAGGGGAGATCCACCGCGCCGGCGGTCCCGAGCGGCAGGTTGTACTGCGAGATCTGGTAGCCCTTCGGCAGATCCGGGTAGAAATAGTTCTTCCGGTGGAAGACAATCTGGGACTGGATCCGGCAGCCAAGGGCCAGAGAGACCCGCACGCCGTAAAGGAAGACCTGGTGGTTCAGCACCGGAAGAACGCCCGGCAAACCGAGGCAGACCGGGCAGACCTGGGAATTAGGCGGCGCACCGAACTGGGTAGAGCAACCGCAGAAGATTTTAGACGCAGTCTTCATCTGCAGGTGCACCTCCAAGCCGATGACCGGGATCCGGGCGGACGCCATCAGAGTTTCGGCTCCTTCTTGTGCCACTCGGTTTCCCGCTCGTAGGCGGCGCCAACTCTGAATAGCATCTCCTCGCCGAACGGCTTGGCGATCAACTGCATGCCGACCGGCAGGCCCGCCGGCGTGAACCCGCACGGCAGAGAGAGAGCCGGCACGCCGGCCAGGTTCGCCGAGATCGTGAGGATATCGGAGAGGTACATCGTGAGGGGGTCTTCCAGTTTCTCGCCGAGCTTAAACGGCGGCGTCGGCGCCGTCGGCGTCACCAGGCAGTCCACCTGCTCGAACGCCTTCTCGAAATCCCTCCGGATCAGCGTCCGGACCTTCAGCGCCCGGTTGTAGTAGGCGTCGTAATAACCGGAGGAGAGGACGAACGTTCCTAGAGTGATCCGCCGCTTGGCCTCCGGCCCGAACCCTTCTTCGCGGCTGCGGGTATACATCTCCAGCAAGGATCCGTTCTTGGCCCGGTGGCCGAACCGGACCCCGTCGAACCGGGCCAGGTTGGAGCTCGCCTCCGCGGTGGCCACAATATAGTAGGTCGGCACCGCGTATTCAGTATGGGGCAGAGAGACTTCCTGGACCGTTGCCCCTTGCTTCCGAAAAAGATCCAATGCCCCCTCGACCGCGGCGCGGACTTCCGGATCCACACCAGCGCCGAAATATTCTTTCGGGACGCCCAACCGCAGCCCCTTCACCGGCTGCCGGACCGCCGCCGAATAATCGGGGACCGGCAAATCGGCGGAGGTGGAATCCCGCGGGTCCCGCCCGGCGAGAACCTGGGCGATCAGGGCCGCGTCCTCCACCGTTCGCGCAATCGGGCCGATCTGGTCCAGCGATGAGGCGAACGCGATCAGCCCGTACCGGGAGATCCGGCCGTAGGTCGGTTTCAATCCAACCACGCCGCAGAAGGAGGCCGGCTGGCGGATCGAGCCGCCGGTGTCCGACCCGAGCGCCACGGGCGCCATCCGGGCCGCCACCGCCGCCGCGGAACCGCCGCTGGAACCGCCCGGCACGCGGGAAAGATCCCAGGGGTTCCGGGTCGGTCCGTAGCAGGAATGCTCGCAAGAAGAGCCGAACGCAAACTCATCCATGTTCGCCATCCCCAACAGAAGGGCGCCGGCCGCTTTGAGCCGCTCCACCACCGTCGCGTCATACGGAGGCTTGAACCCGGCCAGGATCTTGGAAGAACAGGTGGTCGGGACTCCCTGGACGCAGATGTTGTCCTTGACCAGCACCGGCAATCCCCAGAGCGGGCGGTCCGCGGAGGGCCCGCTCTTCTCGAGAGCTTTCACCTGCTCCCGCACTTGGGCCGGATCGAACCAGGCAAAGGCGTGGATCTTCGGCTCCAGCTGGCC
>JAUSCU010000050.1 GCA_030651065.1 Candidatus Omnitrophota bacterium
GCGCGGTGTCGGCTACTACAACTTTCGGGACCGGAAATTCGCGGTGAGCCTGTTCACGTTCGGGCTCACCCTCTGGGCCGTGCTGATCTTCATCGGCTATTACATGCGCGGCCCCGGCTGGGAGATTTTCATGCCGTGGGAGCCGTGGGACCATTTCCGGACGCCTCATTCCGCCACGCTGCACAGTCTACCCATTTGGGGCGGCCTCCTGTTCATGCTGGCCTACGCGGGATCGGGGCTGGCCCTCTGGAAGTTCGCGCTTCAAGGTTTCTTAAAGAAACAGGGGTTGGGGGTGATCGGTTCAAGCGTGGTGGTCTTCCTGGTGATGGCGATGTTCTTCGTGCCGGTTAAGATCGTTCTGCGCAACTTCTTCGAGATCAAATACATCCTTTCCTTCCCGATGTTCAGCTTTAACATATGACCCCACCACCTCTTGAAAACGGCGCCGTTTCACAGCGCCTGTACGAAGTACAGCGAAGAAGACCTTCGGTTTCTTCGGGATTTCAAGAGGTGGTGGGGAGAAGCGCAGCGTCTGGAACTGGCTCTTTCTGATCTCCACCTTCAGCCTGAGTGCCATGTCCGGGGTGCTGCTCTGGAGGGAGATCCTGCCGGAATGGGCCGGCGTCCAGATGCAGTACAACCGCCGGCTGGCTGAGGTCACCGGAGATCGCTCCAAGGCCTGGGCGCTCCCCAAGATCAATCAGATCCACCTGCCGGAGATGAAGCGGACCGACCGCTGTATCACCTGCCACGCCGGCATCAACAACCCCAAGATGGCCGGCCAGCCGCAGCCGTTCGCGAGCCACCCGGACCTCGGGATCCCCGGCTTCCTTCAGAAACACTCTTTCAACGAAATCGGCTGTACCGTTTGTCACCATGGCCAGGGTTCCGCCGTCGAGAAGAAAGCCGCGCACGGGCCGGTAAAGCATTGGCATGAGCCGCTGCTGGAGAAAGGGCTCACCGCCGCCGCTTGCGCCACCTGCCACAAGAACGCGCGAAACCTAGCCGGCGCCGAGAGGCTTCAGAAAGCCTGGGCGTTGTTTGAGGAAAAGGGCTGTATCGGCTGCCACAACCTGCACAGCAAAGGGATGCTGATCGGCCCGGAGCTCGCGGAGACCTATTCGAAATCGCCCGACCAGTTCGATTTCAAGTACATCCAGGGGGAGGAGACGGTGGCTCTCTGGATCGCAGAGCATTTCAAGGACCCGCAGAGGGTTGTGCCGGGGTACCCCAAGCTGGGGGTCCCGGAGACCCCGATGCCCAATTACGGGCTGACCGAAGAAGAGGTCAGCCTGCTGACCGCGCTGACCATCAGCTTCTCTTTGGAGGAGGAGAACGAAGAGCATCCGATCCCGGCCCGGTTCCACGTGCCGGCCGGTCTTCCTGAACCGCAGCCGGTCTACGCCTCCAAAGCGGAGCAGGGGGCGGCCGTCTTCCAGAAGGTGGGCTGCATTGGTTGCCACGGCCCGCAGGGCCGCGGCGGTATCGTCAACCGGAACATGGACATCGGAGAGGAAGTGCCGCCGCTCACCCATGTCTCCGATGGCTACTCTAAGGAAGAACTCAAAGAGATTATCCGGGACGGCCGCTACCCGGCCCGGGCGCAGAAGGATGGGTTGGCCCCTCCTCTCTGGATGCCTTCTTGGAAAGACAAGCTGACCTTGGAAGAATTGGACGCGGTTGTCGAGTACCTCTACAGCCTCAACCCCGAAAAACCCGAACAGGCCTAATTGTCCGGCACCTCGATGTTCCTGGCCAGCCCAAAGAGCGCCAAGGCCCGGACCGTCGCATAAGTCAGATCCAACTCCCACCAGCGCAGGCCATGCGCGGCGGAGCGGGGGAAGGCATGATGGTTGTTGTGCCAGCCCTCTCCAAACGACAGAAGAGCCACCCACCAGCAGTTCGTGGATCGGTCATTCGTTTGGTAATTCCGGTAGCCCCAGGTATGGGACGCGGAATTCACCAGCCACGTCACGTGGTAGACGACCACGGTTCGCACACTGAAGCCCCAAACTAGCCCGGGAAGGCCCCCGAGTATGTAGAGTAGGATTCCCAGCAGAACCGGCCAGAGGCCCTGGGTCCGATTCAGGAAAAGGTGGACCGGGTCCCGCGCGAGATCCAGCGCGGCGCACCGAGCTCGTCTCGGATCATCATAAAAGAACCAACCCATATGGCTCCACCAGAAGCCCTCTAGGGGGCTGTGGGGATCCCGGGGCGTATCGGAGTAGGCGTGGTGTAAACGGTGGGTGGAAACCCAGCCCACCGGTCCCCCCTGAGCCGCCAGCACCCCGCAGAACGCTAAGAGAACCTCCAGCAGCCGGGGCACCTTAAAGCTTCGATGGGTCAACAGCCGGTGATAACAGAGAGCAATCCCCACCCATCCGGTCACCCAAGTGAGTCCCAGGAAAAGCCAGAAAGCCGGCCAGGTGAAGGTAAATGGAGCCAGCAATACTCCCAAATGGATCGCGCTGATGAAGAGTACCACGTCCCACTTCAGCTTTAGTTTCGGCATGGCTTGAGTATAAAAGGAAGGCATGCCCGCTCCTATGACGCAGATCATAAACGCGCTAAGATGAACTCGTGCCCCGACGCCACGATCTTGAGTTATTCCTCAAACAGAGCGACCTCTTTGGCCGCCTCTCCGCCAAGGAAAGACAGCGGATGGCTTCCTTTTCCCATGAACGTGTCTACGCGAAAGGGGAAGTCATCTTCCATGAGGGGCGCCCTTCCGACAGTGTCTGGCTGACTATCGAAGGACGCGTCCACCTGCTCCATCACCAAGCCGAGGGCCGGGTTCAGGCCAGCTGCGTGATGACGCCGGGTGAGACCTTCTGCTGCCTCCCCGCCTTGGACCAAGGTATCTATCCGGCCACCGCCGTGGCGGCTACCCAGGCCAGGGTGCTCCAGGTCCCGCATCACCTCTTCCAGGAGATGATGAAAAGCTCGCCCGGCCTGCTGCAGCAGACCCTCTGCGTTTTCACCGGCCGGCTGAGGCAGGTGGAAGCCAAAGGTTGCATGATCCACGACCCGGTGGAGCGCCGGGTGGCGCAGGCCCTCTTGGCCCTCCGGAAAAAGTTCGGGGACTCCATCCCCCTGACGCGGCAAGAGATCGCCGAGCTGGCCGGCACCACGGTGGAGACCGCTATCCGGACGATCAGCCGGTTCCAGCAGGAAGGTTGGGTTCGCTCCAGCCGTGGGAAGGTCCAGCTACTCCAGCCGGACTCCCTCAGCAGGCTCTCTTCCTAAGAACAACCGTCTTTCAAAAATCCCGCCCGTATGACCCCCGTCATATTTCCTGGGCCCTTTCCTGGCGTATCCTTGCGTTTAGACAAGGAGGAGACGCCATGGAATGCGGGTGCTGGGACCTTAAGATCCGGGAAGATCACCGGCTTCTGGATTCGCAGCGGGATGCGCTGAGGGGTTTTCTGAAAGATCCCACCGGCCCCAAAGACCGCAGGGTTCATCTCTCCAAGATTCTGGACAGCCTGGGCCCCAGCCTGCGCCTGCACCTTCAAAGGGAGGAGGAAACCCTTTTCCCCGCTTTCGACCGGCTGCTTGGAGGCTCCTCGGGAACGATTCCGCTCCTTCGGATGGAGCATGACCATCTTCGGGATCTTCTGGACCGCCTCGGACGGCTGCTGGAAGACCGGGAGAACACCTCCTGGGAAACCATCGCGGAAACAGGAGACGTTCTTGCCAAGCTGCTGGAAGACCATGAGGAAAAGGAAAGCCGCTTCATCACGGATACTTTGGAGCATTCACTCAAACCCGATGAGCTGACCCGGCTGGCGAGGCAGTTCCAGCACGCGGCCTCCTGCGGGTGCCAGGGGGAAACATGAGCGAACACGGCCCTTCACTAATGGTTACGGTGGTGGGATCCGACCGGAAGCAGTCGCGGATCTTAGCGGAGGTGGGGGAGAAGCTCCGGGGCCGGGGCCTGCAGGCCTGCGTCCTGAAGAGTTGGCGCGATTCCGCCGTTGGTGACTGCGACATTCTGCTGATCGGCTGCGGGGAAGCGGAGGTGGATCTTCTGGCCCAGCGGATGGAGGATCTCTGGATGAAGAGATGGAACCGGTGGTATTCCTCCGTTCAGGAACGAAGGAGCGCTTCCGATGCTGAATGAAAAGGCACAAGACGGATCCAGCGTGATCCCCGATCTGTTGTGGTATTCCTGCGACAGCATGATGGTGATTGACGAGCATCGCCGGGTTTTGGGGATCAACCCCTCTTTGGAACGCCTGCTGGGCCGGAAATCGGAAGAAATCGCCGGAAAAAGCGAGTGCGGAGTCCTTTTCTCCTGCCGGGATCTCCAGGGATGCTCTCTGAATGAAACCCCAGAGGAATGTCCCGGTTTGAAAGCGATGCAATCGTTCCAACCCGTCAAAGACGCTGAGTACTCCATTCGAGTCAAGGACGGAAAGGCGATTGTCGTCAGCTCCAGCTACACCCCCATCCAACTGCCTGGCCATCCCGTCTGGGCCCTGGTCATCTTGCGCGACATCACGTTTCAAAAACGGAAAGAACTCCGGCTCATCCAGCAGGCAAAGACCGATCCTTTGACCCAACTCCCCAACCGGACCGCCTTGACGGAAACCTGCCTCAAAGAACTGAGGCGCGCGGCCAGGAACAAACGGCATCTTTCCCTCGCGATGCTGGATGCCGACGGCTTCAAACATTACAACGACACCTACGGTCACCCTGCCGGCGATGAACTCCTGAAGGCGCTGGCGGAGCTGATGCGGTCCGGCCGGCGGATCTCGGACCTTGTCGCGCGGTTCGGAGGGGATGAATTCGCGCTGCTGATGCCGGAAACCGACACGGCCGGCGCTGTGCTGGTGGCGGAGAGACTCTGCCAAACCATCAGGCACTTTCCATTCGCGCGGTTCTGCCCGATCAGCATGAGCATCGGAGTGGCAAGCTTTCCGGAAGATGGGAATACGCCGGAGGAATTACTGGAAAAAGCCGACCACCGGTTGTACGAAGCCAAACAAAAAGGCGGGAACCAAGTGGTCGGCCCGCCCTTGGCGCAGAACACTCTTGGAGTATAATGGGGCACAACCGAAAGCCAAATTGAAACTTCGCACCGCCCTTTCTCTGATCCTCTTTTGCGCGCTTTTGCCTGCCGGACGGGCGGAAGCCACGGTAGCCAACCAATCCGCTGCCAAGAAAGCCGCCCCGACCGCCAAAGGGATCTCCTGCAAGACCTGCCACCAGAATGCCATCGGGCGCGGAGGGGATTTGAACGCCTACGGCGCCGCGCTGCAGAAGGGGAAGCTGGATTTCAAGGGGCTGGAAGCTGTGGATTCTGACGGCGACGGCGTCCCCAACGGCAAAGAGCTGGAGGCCGGCACCAATCCCGGGGAGGCGACTCCCAAGCCCTCCGCCCAGCGTTGGCTGCAGCTGGAATCCGCCGCTTGGGCGGCCGAGGAGAAAGCGGAATACATCGGCAGCGAGAGCTGCGCGGCTTGCCACGCTAAGGAAGCTAAGGAGTTCAAGCGCTCCACCCATGCCCGGATCAGTATTCCGGAGGGCGTCCAAGCCCAAAGCTGCGAGATGTGCCACGGCCCCGGCTCGCTGCACGCGGCCGCCGGCGGCGGCAAGGGTGTGGGCGGGATTATCAACCCCCGCAAGGACCCGAGCGCCTGCTTCGCCTGCCACCTGGATAAGAAGGCGGAGTTCAAGCTTCCGTTTCGTCACCCCGTGATGGAGGGGAAGATGAGCTGCGCCGACTGCCACAGCGCGCACGGCGAGGAGATCCGGCCCTGGACAGCTACCTCGATGGAGGGGGTGAATGAGGCCTGCTTCAAGTGCCACAAGGAGCAGCGGGGGCCCTTCGCCTGGGAGCATGAGGCGCTGAGGGAGGGGTGCACCACTTGCCACAAGGTGCACGGCTCGATCCACGACAAGATGCTGGTGGCGCGGGACAACAACCTCTGCCTGCGCTGCCACACGCAGGTGAATTTCCCGACGATCGGCAAACAGGCGCACGGCGGACGGCTGCCGCAGGGGACCTGTTTCAGCGCCGGCTGCCACACCGCGGTGCACGGGTCCAACTTCGATGACCATCTCCGCTATTAAGCTTCTGTTGGCCGTTGGGCTTTCTTTACTGGCGGTTCTCCCCGCGCGGGCGGAGGAGGCGAGTCTGAGCGTCCAGATGATGCCGGCCCGTTACATCGGGGTGGACGGCGACGACGAGAAATTCCGGGCCCATCACTGGATGAAGGACGGCTTCACCGGCGGGGTCCGTGACCTCTCTGCCAGCAAGGTTTTCACCAACGGCGCCGTTTTGGAAGCCGGCGGGCACGCGCTGGTGGACCAGAACGACCTGGGGGCCGCTTTTTCCCTGAAAAAAGAGGGGATGGGTTTCGCCCGGGCGGACTTTTCCGAGTTCCGAAAGTATTACGATGGGACCGGCGGCACGCATCATTTCTTCAGCACCCTCCAATCCGTTGAGACCGGCAAAGAGCTGGCGATGGACATCGGGAAATTCAGTCTGGAAACAGGGCTGGCTCTGGAAGGCTTGCCCCAGATCTCCTTCCTGTACGACCGCCATTTCAAGGATGGGGCCAAGTCGCGGCTTACCTGGACCGCCGTTAAGGAAGGGACCATCACCCGCAACATCGGTCCCTCCTGGCAGGATGTG
>JAUSCU010000062.1 GCA_030651065.1 Candidatus Omnitrophota bacterium
CAGGAAGCGGCCGCCGACCAGCCGCGCGCCGGCGCGCTCAAAGAAAATCTCGAAAAGAGCGTCGAGGAGCTCGAGCTCTCGGTCCGCTCGTACAACTGCCTGAAGAACGCGAACATCCGGACGATCCGCGAGCTCGTGCAGAAGACCGAGGCGGAGATGCTGAAGACGAAGAACTTCGGCAGGAAGTCGCTCAACGAGATCAAGGAAATCCTGCACAGCATGGGGCTGAGCCTCGGGATGCGGCTCGATCAGCCGGCGCAGGCACATCAGGACTAAAGACAATGCGCCACAACGTTGCACATCGAAAGCTTGGCCGGGTCTCGGAGCACCGCACGGCGCTGCTCCGCAACCAGGCCACCGCGCTTCTCCGTCACGAGCGGATCGAGACGACCATGCCGAAGGCGAGGGAGCTGCGTCCCTTCGTCGAGAAGCTGATCACGCTCGCCAAGCGAGGCATCGCCGCGGGCGACGCCAACGGCAAGGCGCTGCACGCGCGCCGCATGGTGCTCTCGGAGATCGTCGACCAGGACGTCGTCGGCAAGCTGTTCGAGACGCTGGCGCCGCGCTTCGCGGAGCGGCCGGGTGGCTACACGCGGATTCTTCGCGTCGGATTCCGCCGGGGCGATTCCGCTGAGGTCGCGCAGGTCGAGCTCGTGGGCAGCGAATACAACCCGCGCGCGGCCGAAGAGAAGGCAGCGGAGAAGGAAGCGGGCAAGCCCAAGTCGAAGGGCGTCGGCGATCGCCTGAAGGCGGCCGCGCAGAGAATGCGCACGCCAAAGGGCGGCGACGATGCGCGCTCGAAGGGACAGGCCAAGGGCCAGACGCAGGGCGCCAAGCGGACGTCCTCGACGCCGCGCAAGGCAGGCGGCTCCTAACACAGTGTGAAGCCCCGGCGGTTCGTACCGTTCGGGGCTTCCTTTCTCATCCTCATCGCCGCCTGCGGCGGCGGACCGCTCACCTCTCCATCGCCCGCCCCCGGTCCTCTCGCCTTCACCTCATCGCCGGTCGACCCCGCGGCGCTGCAGTTCATCGTTCCGCTCGGTAACATGGGTCCGTACGCGCACACGCTGCCGACCGATCACATCTACTTCTACCATCACCTCAACGCGGGGACGTTCGCGCCAGTGCCTGTGACGGCGCCTGCATCGGGCACCGTCGACTTCATCATCAACCGCGGTGCGGACTCCAAGTTCCGCGTGCGCGTGAACGGCACCTACACGTACTACTTCGATCACGTCACGCCGGCGCCCGGGATCACCGTCGGCGCGCGGGTCGAGGCGGGGACGACCGGATCGGGCGGACCGCGTCCTTCAGTGGCAACGCGCGCACATATGTGCGCTAGCTACTTCCCGGCGCAAAAATCGCGCGCCAAGTCATTGACCGTGCAGGGCCGCCGACGGGATGTTCTGCACGGTCGATCCTTTTCCTCCCTCCAGCCTATCTGATCGCGTCAGACATTTGCTCTTGACAGCTGATCTGCCCAAGTCTATCTTACGCATTGTTACATGAGTAAGAAGACAGCCTTGCTCCGCACGCTCCTCGCCGCGAGCCAATCCATGGTCCAAGGCGGGTTGTCGGAGACCTCACGGCGGTGCGGGAAGCCGACGTGTCCGTGCGCGCACGATGCCACGTTGCGGCACGGTCCCCATCTGTACCTCACCTATCGCGAGGACGGCGCGAGTCGGTCACTGTATGTACCGCCCGAGGAGGCCCCGACCGCGCGTGCCGCTCATGAGGCCTGGGCGACGTTCTGGGAGATCGGGTGCGCGATCGCGGCGGTGAATCGTGAGGCGTTGCGCCGACGCTGGCAGGGGACATCGGCGACCGCGGCACGGCGTGGGCGACGGAGATCCGCCGGTGATTGATGCGCGTCGCCGGCAGCGTTCCTTCGGGGACGGCTTCGTCGCGGAGGCCGTCGCCGATCTGCAGGAAGCCTGGATGCGGCACGCCGATGCGATCTTGGAAGACGACCAGCTGGTGTCGACCGTGTATGAGGCGTTAGGCACACGGCATCCGAAGAGCCGCACGCGCGGTCGGCGAGGAGCGCCCGCCGAGGTGGTGCTCCGGCTGCTGGTGCTGAAGCATGTGCGCAATTGGAGCTATGCGACGGTGCAACGCGAAGTCCGGGCGAATTTGGTGTACCGCGACTTCACGCGCGTCGGCGGGGACCCCGTGCCTGACGCCAAGACGATGGGGCGCTGGGGCATCGCCGTCGGCCCGACGGTCATCGAGGACCTGCACCGGCGTCTGATCGCGATCGCGCAGCAGCAGCACGTGGTCGAGGGCCGCACGATGCGGGTGGACACGACGGTGGTCGAGACCAATATTCATTATCCGACCGACAGCAGTTTGATGGGTGATGGCGTGCGCGTGCTGACGCGGGTGATGAAGAAGGTGACGGCGATTGCGGGCCAGGTCGGCGCGACGCTACGCGACCGCCGTCGCAGCGTCACTCAGCGCCTGTGGGAGATCGGCCGGATCGCGCGCGGCAAGGGCGCGCAACACCACGAGAAACTGACCCGCGCGTATCAGCAGGTGGTGGCCTCGACGAGCCGGGTCGTAGGCCAAGCCAAACGCTTTTCTGAGGAGATTGCCGCGGGCGTGAAGCGCGCCGCCGATGTGGTGGCACAAGCGGCACTCGACGGCCTCCGGCGCGAGTTAGAGACCTTCATGCCGCGCGTGCAGCAGGTGATGCGGCAAACCCGCGCGCGCGTCTTCGGCGGCGATACGCACGTGGAGGACAAGTTGCTCAGCCTCTTCGAGCCGAGCACGGAGGTGATCCGCAAAGGCAAAGCGGGCAAGCCGAACGAGTTCGGCAAGATGGTGAAGTTCCAAGAGGCCGAGCATCAGATCATCACGGCCTACGTCGTCTACGACACGCGGCCCAGTGATTCGGATCTCCTGATCCCCGCCATCGACGCGCATCTGCAGACCTTCGGCCGCGTGCCGCGCCTGGTCGCCGCTGACGCCGCGTTCTACTCGGGCGCGAATGAGGCGGCGGCCCACGCGAAAGGTGTCACGCGCGTCTGCATTCCCAATCGATCCACGAAGAGTGCCGAGCGGAAACGCGAGCAGAAGAAACGGTGGTTCAAGAACGGGCAGACGTGGCGCACCGGGTGTGAGGGACGGATCAGCGTCGTGAAACGGCGACACGGACTGAACCGCAGTCGCTACAAAGGAGACGCCGGGATGAAACGCTGGGTGGGACTCGGGGTCATCGCGGACAACTTGATCAACATCGGCCGCGTGCTCGCCACGCGGGCAGGCACCTGATCCTCCGGCGCGGTACCGTCTGGACCGAATGACCCGCCGGGCAGGTGCCGGCGGGTTTATGCTTTTCGGGCAGATCCATCGATCGTCAATATCGATTTTTGCGCCGGGAAGTAGCTAGACCTCCTCGACGGCCTCCTGCCCACGCTCGGCCTTCGCCGCCGCGATGATCTTGCCCTGGAACTGGTGGGGCACCTCTTCGTAGTGCGAGTACTCCATGTGATAGGTTCCGCGGCCGCCGGTCGCCGACGTCAGGTGCTGCTCGTAGGTGAGCATCTCCGACATGGGGACCTGCGCCTTGATCACCGTCATCGTGCCGCGCGTGTCCATGCCGGCAATGCGCCCGCGGCGTCCGTTGAGATCGCCCATCAGGTCGCCGGCGAAGTCGCTCGGCGCGTACACCTCCACGTGCATGATCGGTTCGAGGATCGTCGGCCGTGCGCGGGCCATGGCGTCCTTGAACGCGAGCGACCCCGCCATCTTGAACGAGAGCTCGTTTGAATCCACCGCGTGGAACGAGCCGTCGAAGACGGTCGCCTTGAAATCGACCATCGGGTAGCCGGCGAGGAAGCCGCGCAGCCGCGACTCCTGAATCCCTTTCTCAATCGCCGGGACGTACTGTCGCGGGATCGCGCCGCCGAAGATGTCGTTCTCGAACTGGAAGTCGCTGCCGCGCGGAAGCGGTTCGACGCGGATTTTGCAGTCGCCGAACTGGCCGTGCCCGCCCGTCTGCTTCTTATGGCGGCCGTGCGCCTCGGTGGCGGCGGTAATGGTTTCCCGGTACGGGATGCGCGGCGGCTTCAGGTTCACTTCGACGCCGAAGCGACGCTTCAGCTTCGCGACCGTCACTTCGATATGGAGCTGCCCCTGGCCCGCGAGCAGCAGCTCGTGGGTCTGGGGGTCGCGCGCATAGCTGATGCTCGGGTCCTCTTCCCTGAGACGTTGCATCGCCGAGCTGATCTTGTCTTCGTCGCCGCGGCTCTTGGGTTCGATGGCATACGACAGGACCGGGTCGGGGAACTTGATCTCGACGAACGTCGCCTTCGTGTTCTTCTCGGCGAGCACGTCATTGGTGTGCGTGTCCTTCAGCTTGGCGACGGCACCGAGATCGCCGGCCTTCAGCTCCGGCACGTGCGTCTGCGTTTTCCCCTGCAGCACGAGCAGGTGGCCGAAGTGCTCGCCCGAGTCCCTGGTGCGGTTATGGACGTTGCCGTCCGACTTGATCGCGCCGGAGACGACACGCAGCATCGTGATGCGTCCGGCGAAGGGGTCGGCAATCGTCTTCCAGACGAACGCGGAGTACGGAGTGGATTCGGAGGCGGCGACAGCCGTCTCGGATCCGTCGTCGGCGAGCGCCGCGAACGGGCGGTCGGCGGGAGACGGCACGTAGCTGACGATTGCGTCGAGCAGCGGCTGAATGCCGATGACGTGCATGCCCGAGGTGCAGACCAGCGGAAACAACTTGCCGGCCATCGTGGCTGCCCGCAGTCCTGCCACGAGCTGATCCTGGGTGAGCGTCCCCTCGGAAAAGAAGGTTTCCATCAGGGATTCGTCGGCCTCGGCCACCATCTCGATGAGCTGCTCGCGCGCCTTCGCCGCGCGGTCGGCCATCGCGGCGGGAATCTCGCCCTCGGTGACCTTGCCGCTTGCGTCGCCGGCAAACGTCAGCGCCTTCATGCGCACCAGGTCGACGACCCCGGTGAACCCCTTTTCCTCGCCGAGCGGAAGCTGGATCGGGACGATCTCGCGTGCCAGGTGCGACTGCAGCGCCTCGAGCGAGCGTTCGAGGCTGGCGCGCTCGCGTTCCAGGCGGGTGAGCGCGACGATGCGCGGAAGGTTCAGCGAGGCCGCTTCCTCCCAGAGCTTCTCCGTCTGCACCTCGACGCCGGAGACGGCGTCCACCGCCACGATGGCCGCTTCCGCCACCCGCAGCGCGCCGCGCGCGTCGCTGATGAAGTTGGCCATTCCCGGCGTGTCGATGATGTTGATTTTGGCTTTTTGCCACTCGGCGTGGGCGAGGCTGGAGGAGAGCGTGTGCTTGCGGGCGATTTCTTCGTCGTCGAAGTCGGTGATGGTCGAGCCTTCGTCGACCTTTCCCAGACGGTTGACGGCCCCCGCTCCGAAGAGTAGGGCCGAGACGAGCTGGGTCTTGCCACACCCGCCGTGACCGACTACAGCCACGTTGCGGATGTTGGCGGCGTCGTACACCTTCATACGGGGTTTCTCCTGCTTCGCAAAAGGGCCAGCGAAGCGGCGTCCTGGGGTTCCGCGGCGCCCTGTGCGGCCGCGCGCGGGGTGCAGGGGATCATAGTCAGGGCACCCCGGAGCTTGCAAGGCGACATTAATGTTCCATTGATCCGGCTACTAGACGAAATTGTCTGATTGATGCGCTCAATGCGCGGTCGACGGCGGCTTCCGTGCACAACTGGGTCGCAGCCAGAAGCGACAAGGACGTTCCTGCACTCGACCTATTCCGACACTGTTGTCGCCAATATCTATATAAGATACTTAATTGTCTTAATCGTCCAAGCGCCCGATCGCGACGATCTGCGTGTTTTCCTCGACAATCGGCCGATCGCACCATGGGAAATCCTCTCGATGGGCTGGCGCTCATCTTGCTCAAAGGCAGGACAGCCCCGCGACTGCGCGTGGCGATGCGTCCATCGACTAATCAACAGGAACCCCAGGCTCTCCGCTGGGAGCGCGCGCGGACTACGGATCACTGTGGATAAGGGCTCCGAGGACATCCGCCGTGCTTCTAGCGGGAGCGAATCTTTTCGCTGAGGTGTGAGGAAATGAATCAAGCTGACACAGCATGGATGTTGATTTCGAC
>JAUSCU010000075.1 GCA_030651065.1 Candidatus Omnitrophota bacterium
TTCCTGGTAGTAGATGGCCTGCGCGGTCAGAATGGCGCCGATCGCGGTGGCGGCCTCGGCGGACCGGGCCTTTCGGGTCATCTTTCCGAAGCGCGGCAGAGCGACCCCGGCCAGGATGCTTACGATGATCACCACGATGAGCAACTCCAACAACGTGAAGCCTGCTTTCTTAGATCGTTTCAACATCGCGTCTTTTCTCCTTTAGTTGAGACTTCCACCTTCTATCTTAAACAACACCGTATAAGGCCGTTTCTTCCCGGACTTTTTCGCTTTTTACCCTTTGATCACCGAGGTGAGCTCGAAGATCGGCAGGTACATCGATATGACGAGAACCCCGATGATGGCACCCATCCCGACCAGCATGATCGGTTCCAGCAACGTGGTCATCCGCTCGACGGCAGTGGTGACCTGCTCTTCATAGTAATGGCTGATCTCGGCCAGCATGTCCGGAAGCTTTCCGGTTTGCTCCCCCACGGCCAGCATCTGGGCAACCATCGGCGGAAAGAGATCGGTTTGCTCCAGCGGTTCCGCCAGCGGCCGGCCTTCCCGGACCCCCGCCTTCATGTTCTCGATCACGGCGGCGATGACCTTGTTGTCGCAAGTGGTGATTACGATGTCCAGCGCGTGGAGGATCGGGACGCCCGCTTTCAGCAGGGTGCCCAGGTTGGAAGAAAACTGCTCGGTGGCGACCCCCTGAAAGACGGGCCCGAAGATCGGGGCCTGAAGGCGCAGCTTGTCGAACTGCCACCGGCCCTGCTTGGTCTTCAGATAGTTGGTAATCAGAAACCAGGCGCCCACGATCCCAAGCACGATCAGGGGGAAAAAGTGGCGCAACGTGTTTGAAAAAGCAATGACCAGTCGGGTCAGCAGCGGCAGTTGGGCGCCGAAACTGGCGAACATCGTGGCGAAGGTCGGGATGATCTTCAGCGTGAAGACGAGGATGGCCCCGACCGACACCAGGCCCAACACGGCCGGGTACATCAGCGCCGACACCACCTTTCGCTGGATGGCGCCGGACTTCTCGAGGTAGATGGCGATCTGCTCCAGCGCTTTGGTGAGCTGGCCGGAAGCCTCTCCGGTCTCGACGAGGCTGATCCAGAACGGGGAAAAGATAGTCAGGTGCTTGGCCATCGCGTCCCGGAACGTGGAGCCGCCGCGGATGTCCTGGATCATGATCACCAGGGCGGCGCTGAGCTTCCGGGAACGGATCTGCCCTTGGGCGGTCTCCATGGACCGCAGCAGCGGCAGGCCGGCCTCGGTCATCGCGGACAGAGAGCGGGAGAAGATCACCAGGTCCGAGCTGGTGACGCCGTTATGCATGCGCTTGGTCTTGACCGAGAGGACCGGGCCGGATCCCCTCTGCTCCTTGATGGTGACTACCAACAAGTCGCGTGTTTGAAGGATGGAGACGGCTTCATCCGACGAAGAGGCCTCGAGGGTTCCCTGCTCTAGTTTCCCGGTCCTGTTTCTGGCCTGATAGGCGAATTGGGCCATGGCTACACCTCTCCCACGGTTACGCTGAAGGCTTCCTCGAGCGTGGTGACCCCGACGGCTGCCTTGTCCAGGCCGCTCTCGAACAGCGTTTTCATTCCGTTTTTCTGGGCGGCCTGCCGGATCTCCAGCGCGGAGGATTTCTTGATGACCGCCTCCCGGATCGCGTCATCCACGATCAGCACCTCGTAGATGGCGTTGCGGCCCCGGAATCCCGTAGTCTTGCAGGCGGCGCATCCCTTGGCGCGGAAGTACTGGCCGGCCGGCAGCGTTACCTTCTTGCGGAGGGCGTCCGGCGGCTCGAAAGGCTCCTTGCACTCAGCGCAGAGTTTTCGGACCAGCCGCTGCGCGATCACCATCACCAGCGAGGGAGCGAGCAGCGCCGGCTCGATCCCCAGGTCCGTCAGCCGGGTGACCGCCGAGGAGGCATCGTTGGTGTGCAGCGTGGAAAGAACCAAGTGGCCCGTCAGCGCGGCACGGACGCAGATCTCAGCGGTTTCCAGGTCCCGCACCTCCCCCAACATGATGATGTCCGGGTCCTGCCGCAGGAAGGCCCTCAGGCCCGCGGCGAACGTGAGCCCGATCTGGGGCTTTGCCTGCACTTGGTTGATCCCCTCCATCTTGTACTCCACCGGGTCTTCGATCGTGATGAGGTTCTTGGCCGGACTCTTTAGCTTGGCCAGCGTGGTGTAGAGGGTGGTGGATTTGCCCGAACCGGTGGGTCCGGTGATGAAGATGAGGCCATAAGGGGCTTTAATGCCTTTCTGGTAATCTTCCAGGGCCTTCCCTTCCAGGCCCAGCATCTTGAAGTCGCTGACCAAGTTGCTCTTGTCCAGCAGACGGATCACCACCTTCTCGCCGTAGATGACGGGGATGGTGGAAACGCGCAGGTCCACCACTTTCTCGCCCAGCTTGATCGTGAAGCTGCCGTCCTGCGGCAGCCGCTTCTCAGAGATGTCCATGTGAGAAAGGATCTTGATCCGGGAGATGATCGCCAGCATCAGATGCGGCGCCGGCGGGTCCACCGCTTGGAGGACGCCGTCCACCCGGAGGCGGATGGAGATCCGGTTCGCGTACGGCTCAATGTGAATGTCGCTGGCGCGGGATTCCACGGCCTCCATCAAAAACAAGTCCACCAGGCGGACCACCTGCGCCTGCCCTGCCTGAGCGGAGAGGTCCTCCGTGGTCTCTTTTGAATTGGAGAGATCTTCTACCATCTGGACCGAGCCGGGGCTTTCGCTCGAGTCCTCTGAGTAGCTTCCGGCCACCGCCTGCTTGAGGAGGTCCAGTTTTCCGTAGGTTTCCTCGATGGCGGAGCTCAGATCGGAGGGGGTGGTGATCACCGGGTTGATCGGGAGGCCGGTCATCCGCTTGAGGTTATCGATCAGGATCAGGTCCAGCGGGTCCACCATGGCCACCGTGAGCCCGTTGGGGTTCTTGGAAAGGGGGAGCACCCGTTCTTTCCGGATCAGCTCGATGCTCAGGATTCCACGCAGCAAGGGGTCGGAGGCCTGCTGGAGCTCCCCCTTGTCGAAGCGCCGGTAAGGGATACCGAGCTGCCGGCCCAGCACTTCCGCCAGCTGTTCCTCGGTGACTGTCTTGAGAGTGACGAGCGCTTCGCCGAGCCGCTTGCCGCTCGTCTTCTGGAAATTGACGGCCTCCTTAAGCTGCGCGTCGGTCAGCAGCCCTTCCTTGACTAGGATGTCTCCCAGCCTCAGGTGCGTGCGGACAGCCATCTCACCAGAGGATATTGTCCACGTTGTCGATCACGGCGCGCTCTTTGAGGATCCGTTTTCTCTTGCCCTGCAGGAGTTGCTCTTCCTTCGTAGTGAGAGGAGCTTGCTCCCGTTCCTTTGAAAATTGTTTTTTGGTCCCGGTCTCATCTTCCACGATGTAGGGCGTGATGAAGAGCAGGACCTCGGTGTTCTTTTTCTCCGTTTCGGTCCGCTTGAACGGCAGTCCGATCAGCGGCAGGTCCCCGAGGCCGGGGATCCTCCGGGAGGCGTCCGTCTGCTCGCCGGAAATCAGGCCCGCGATCATCGCCGTTCCCCCATCGGCGATCATCACGGTGGTGCGGGCGATCCGCCGGGTGGGATCGAGGAAGCTTGTGAACGAGCTGGATTGGATCGCGCGCGACACCTCGGGTTCGATGATCATCGTGACGTATTTGTTGTCGTTGACCATCGGGGTGACCCGGAGAATGGTCCCAACGGTGGTTCGTTCCGGCTCCTCCGTAATGGTCCCGGTGTCTGTCTGGGAGGAGGAGGTGATACCGGTCACCGCTTCGGAGACGATCCGGATCTCAGCCACTTCGTTGGAAAGGGTCAGCAGCCTGGGCCGCGCCAGGAACTTGACGTCCTTTTCAGTGGCCAGCAATTTCAGCAGCGCGCTGATGCTCGACAAAGAGAAGGTTCCCAACGTGTGGGTCTCCGTTGCCCCGTCCAGCAAGCCCCGGGAAAGAGGGAAGAAACTTGTGCGGACGGGGCCGGTCCACGTGGCCACGGTTCCGGCCGTGTTCCCGTATTCCATCCCGATCCGCCGCAGCGTGTCCACCGTGACCTCCAACACCTCCGCTTCGATGTAGATCTGCTTCGGCTTGATGTCCAGCCTGGCGATCGTCTCATCGATAACCCGGATCCGCTCCGGGATGTCGGTCACAATCACCGAGTTGGTCCGGGGATCCGGGACCACCGATCCGTGCTCGGTCAGAAGCGACTTGATGACGGCCAGAACGCCCCCTTCCCCTGTTGCGGTTCCTACGTCTCCTACCCCCGCCGCAGTAGTACCCGTTGTTTGGAGTGTTTCTTTGATCAGCGATCCGCTCTGGCCGAAGGATTTTGCCGTTTCGCCGGCAGTTGGAACAACCCGCGCGTACTTGAGCTGGTAGATTCGTGTCAGCGTGGGGATTTGAGACGCTCCGGACTCGGTGACGACGAACAGGTTCTTCCCCTCGTGGGAGGTGATCGAGAGGCCGTTGGCTTTGAGGATCGTGTTCAGCGCGTCGGAGATTGGGACCCCATCGAAGTAAAGCGTGATCTTCTTCTCGCGGACCCCTTCGGAGGCCACGAAGTTCATTCCGGCTTGCCGGGAAAGCAGCTTCAGCACGTCCTCCAAGTAGGCTCCGGTGATGTCCATCGAGATCGTCCGGGACTTTTCCTGGGCTTGCGCTGTGGCGGCAAACGCCGGCGGTCCGGCGATCCGGCCCGGGAGGAGGCCAAGGATCATGACGATCAAGAGGAAGCGTCGGATCAAAGCAGAACCCTCCTTGTTTAGGAACATCTTACCGCAAGACCTCCGGTTTGAGCTCAAACTCCTGTCCGTCTCGGGACAGGGTCACGCTTTCCTTGGTGATGGCCTCCACCTCCGCGCCTTCCACCTGATCTCCAACCGACACGATCTTCCGGTTGATAATTGCCTGGGGGTTCGCACTACCCCAGAAGATGCCCTGCAGTTGCAGGTCGGTAATCGTGATTTGCTGAAGGACCACCGGCTTTACTTGGGAGGCCTGCTGCTGCTGGAGCCGATCCAGTTCCGCTTGTTGTTCCGCCTGGTCCCTCTGCTGCAGCCGTTGGATCAACAGCGCGGGCAGCAGAAAGATATCCCGGGGGATGCTCAAGTCCGGCAAGACAGCCGGGACAACGGCTGCCGGTGGTTCGGATCTTTCTGCCGGGGCTTGCGCGGATTCACCAGGCGGCGGGGGGGTCACCACCGTCCCGCCCGGCTCCGGCGGTTTGTTGCTGAGCAAGAAGACGCCGACGAACAGGATCAGCAGAAGGACCACTACCAGTTGCTGGACCTGTGTCCGTGTCATCCGGAAACCTTCTGGAGGGCCACCGCCCCGATCAAGAGCCGGATCTTCGGCTGATCCTGAGCCGTAGAGGAGGAGATCTTCTCCGTCTTGGAGGGCTCTTCCACGTCCAGTTGCTCCACCCAGAGCAGAGGCCGGTGATCTTCCAGGGTTCTCAGGAAACGCATCAGGTTGGCCAGATTTCCGGTTGCCAGGATCTCGAGTTGGAAACGAGTGTAGGGTTCCGCCACGACTTCCGACTGTGGCGTCACCGAATCAATCTGCAGGCCGGATTGGGCGGCCAAGTCGGAGATCTGGCTGGCCAGACCGGTGGCTCCGCCCTTGAGCAGGAACGTGCTTTCGATTTCCTTCAGCTCGGTCTCTTGCCGCTGAATGACCAGCAGCAGCTCGGATCGTTCGTTTTCCTCTTTGGTACGGGAGGCCAACTGCTGGCGGCGTTCTTGCCACGGTACCTGGATCATGAGGACGCCGATGGCCAATGTCAGGAGTCCCACCCCCAGCGTGACGAGCAGAAGCTGCTGCGTCCGGCCCATCTGTGACTTCGCTGCGCTGATTTGCGAGAGAATCGATGAGGAGGCGCTCGGCTTGATCGGGGCGGCGGGACTCATGGCCGGGACCTCCGTCCGCTGCTACCCCGAGACTCATTTGCCAGTAGGTTCATGTCTTCGGCACTGGAAGCGCAGGTGAGATGGAATTCTGTGACCTCTTCTTTCTGGAAGGACTCTCTTTGAACCGAGTCCAGCGAGAATTTTGAAAAAGCGGTTTTGAATACCGGGTTTTTCTGAAGAGCGGCCAGGAACCGGTTGATCTTCTCCAATTCCATTTCCCGGTTGTTCGCGAAAGCGCTGCCGACGAGGCGAAGGATCGCGCGCCGGCCCGGCACCGTGGACTTTTTGGGGTCTATCTCAGTCCGGTTACGCAGCACCACGTACTGCAGCCAGGCCTCTTCCGGCATCGTTCGTGCCAGCTCCACCAGCAGGCTCGATGGGCGAATCTTTAGGTCGGCTAACGCGGTTAAGCAGTTTTTTTCCCTGAGGCTCTGGCTGCGCAGCTCCCGCAGCTCGTCCAGTCCCAGGTTTGGCTGGACATTCTCGATCTTGATCTGCTGTGATTGGAAGTTGGCAATCTTTTTCTCCAGCCCGCGCAGATCGGAGATCGAGGCGCTGTACCAGATGCCCAACGCCACCACTGCCGCGACGGCCTGAAAGATCAAGGGTTTGAGCACTCCCTGGGAAGCGCGGCGCTGGTCCGAAGGGAGCAGGTTGATTCCGCCGGTCCGGTTGTCCAGCCCGCGGAGTGCCAGCCCCACGGAGACGCTTAAGAAGCTGCCCGGCACTGTCTTGGCTCCACCCAACTTTTTGAACGGATCACCCAGCTCCACCGGCAGCTCCAAGCTTTTGAACAGTTCCTCGATCTTTTTCGGATCCTCGATGGAGCCGAAGAGGATGATTTTGCTGACGGCCGGCTCTCCAAGGAATCGCCG
Source organism: Candidatus Omnitrophota bacterium (assembly GCA_030651065.1). Taxonomy (GTDB): domain Bacteria; phylum Omnitrophota; class Gorgyraeia; order 1-14-0-20-64-10; family 1-14-0-20-64-10; genus JAUSCU01. The sequence continues at coordinate 6,783 of JAUSCU010000075.1, forward strand.
CCGGTAATAGTCGATGGAGACGCGCGTCTCGTTTAGCAGCGCTTCCAGCAACTCGGGAGAGGCCTCATCGGGAGTTTCGGGGGTGGGAAGGATCGTGACGTTACGGCTCAAGTACAGCAGATCGTCCCGCGCGACGCTGATCGTGGCGGCGTCATGCTCCATGGAGAGCAGCGCTACCACCTGGCCGGCCGGCAGCTGCCCATTCTGGCGCACCAGCCGCATTAGGCTGATCGGGGCCGGTTCCAGGCAGTACGGCAGTAGTTTGCAGTACTGGAAGAGAGAGGCGTAGACGGCAATCGAGCTTTTTTTGACGCCGAAGAACATCACCCTCATCAGCGTGGGATCAGAGCGGCGGATGACCACCTGATAATCGGTGACCAGTTCCTCCAGCTTGAACGGCAGGTATTTCTTCGCCTCGAACGCGATCGCCATCTTCCGTTCATGGGCCGGGATGGCCGGCATTTGGAAACAGCGGATCACGACCGATTCGGAAGCGATCGAGGCGAAGATCGGCGCGTTGGCAGCAACCCCCAGCTTGGACAGCATGGACTGGACTGACCGGTCGATGAATTCCTGATCGGCGCCGTCAACGGGGACCGGCGTTGCTCCGGAGAACTGGCCTTCGGCGCCGGCTCCTTCCACGCGGACCTTCTCCCGCCAAGAGCTCTTTTCGGGCAGTTTGACGCGCGCGAAACTGGCCAGCTGGGGCCGCTGGAAGGATCCGGCCAGGGAGACGACGTCGATGTTCTCGGTGCCGATGTAGATGGCGAGCGCGTTGCCCATGTCAGCGCCCCATCAGTTTTTGGAGTTCCTGGATATCTCCGGCGGTGTATTCCCGCCAGTGGTTCAGTTGGTTTCGATGGGCTTTCGGAAAGATGCCGCGGATTTCATACCGGAGGAGAGTTTGTTTTGAGATACCGAGGGCCGAGGCCGCTTCGGTTGCCGTGAAATATTTTTTCTGTCCCGGTTCAAGGGTTCCCATGATATTGCTTGAAGGTATTTGAACGGATTTGAAGCGGTTTGTCAATGGGATTTTAGTAGGCTGGATTCTATCCATTTTAAGTAGGAGGCATCGCCGTAAGCAACTGGAAGGGCAAGGAATTCCGGAAGTTCATAGGGATGGTTCGCGCGGATCCAGCGGCGCAGGCTCTCCAGCCGGGAAGCGACCGTCTTGATGACCAGAAATACTTCAGGATCGGAAGCTACCTTCCCCTTCCACCAATACCAGGAGCGGATTCCAGGGATCAGGTTGACGCAGGCGGCCAGTTTCTTGGAGAGGATTCCCTTTGCGAGACGTTCCGCGACTTTGCGGGATGGAGCGGTGACGAAAACGACGGTGGTTCCGCGGGCTTTCAATTCTTTCGCAGGCTGACCCGGTAATCCTTTCCTTCTTCCCGAACAATCACATGGCCTTCTCGGGCGAGCCACCCGACGCTCATCAGCACCAGGTCCCGGGGCTGCTTGATGCCTGCCTGCAGTTTGGAGAAGAGAACTTCCCCGTTCTTGTCCAGGTAATTCCAGATCTCTCCGGCCACAATACCAATCTCGATTATCATGCCGCTATCTTACCGCGTTTCCAGGTACTGTTTCAAGAATCGTCCGGTGTAGGAACGTTCTGATTGGGCCACCTCTTCCGGAGTCCCGCTGGCTACCACTTCTCCTCCGCGCGCGCCTCCCTCCGGCCCGAGGTCGATCAGGATATCGGCCGTCTTGAGGACGTCCATCTGGTGCTCGATCACCAGCACCGTGTTTCCCTGGTCTACCAGCGCGTGCAGTACCTTGAGCAGTTTCTCCACATCGGCCAGGTGCAGGCCGGTGGTCGGCTCGTCCAGGATGTAGAGCGTCTTGCCGGTGGCCAGGTGCGACAGCTCGGTGGCCAGCTTCACCCTCTGCGTTTCTCCCCCGGAGAGGGTGGTGGCCGGCTGCCCGACCTCGATGTAGCCGAGTCCCACCTCCACGAGCGTTTGCAGCCGGGAGCGGATCTTCGGGATCGCCTCAAATAGCTGCAGGGCCTCCTCCACGCTCATGCGCAGCACGTCGCAGATTGAGCGGCCCTTGTAGGAAATCTCCAGCGTGGCGGCGTTGAAGCGGCTCCCCTTGCAGACTTCGCAGGCCACGTAGACAGCCGGCAGGAAGTGCATCTCCACCTTGAGGACCCCTTCCCCTTCGCAGGCTTCGCAGCGGCCGCCTTTTACGTTAAAGCTGAACCGGCCCGGTTTGTAGCCGCGTACCTTCGCCTCGGTAGTCCGGGCGAACAGCTCCCGGATTTCGGAGAAGACGCCGGTGTAGGTGGCTGGGTTCGAGCGGGGAGTGCGTCCGATCGGGGCCTGGTCGATCACGATCACCTTGTCGATCTGTTCCATGCCGGTGATCCGGGCGTGCGCGCCCGGTTTTTGCCGCGCCCGGTACAGCTTGCGGGCCAGCGACCGGTACAGGATGTCGTCCACCAAGGTCGATTTTCCGGAACCGGAGACGCCGGTGACGCAGACGAATACGCCCAGGGGGATCCGGACCGTAATGTTCTTCAAGTTGTGCTCCTTGGCGCCGGTGATCTCCAAGCTGGGCCGGTCCCGGGTGGGCCGGCGCTTGGACGGCACCGGGATCGCCAGTTCGCCGCGCAGGTATTTGGCCGTCACCGACCGGGGTGATTTTAGAATCTCTTCGAGAGTCCCGGCCGCTACCACCTCGCCGCCGTGCTTGCCGGCGCCCGGCCCCAAATCCACGATGAAATCGGCCGCCCGGATCGTCCCCTCATCGTGTTCCACGACGATCACCGTGTTTCCCATGTCCCGCAGCGCCTTCAAGGTATCCAGCAGGCGCCGCGTGTCCCTCTGGTGCAGGCCGATCGAGGGCTCATCCAGCACGTACAGCACGCCTACCAGGCCGGCGCCGATCTGCGTAGCCAGCCGGATCCGCTGCGCTTCCCCGCCGGAGAGCGTGGAGCTAGCCCGGTCCAGGTTCAGGTAATCAAGCCCAACGTTCACCATGAACTGCAGCCGTGCCCGGATCTCCTTGAGGATCTGGGCGGCAATCAGCAGCTCTTTTTCCGAGAGCTTAAGGGAGCTGAAAAAGTCCAGCCCTTCGTCAACGGTCATCCGGATCACCTCGACAATAGAGCGGCCGCTTAAGCGGACGGCTAAGGCTTCGGGTTTCAGCCGGGAACCTTTGCAGACCGGGCACGGCAACACCGACATGAAGCGAGCCACCTCCTCTTTGACAAACTCGGAGTCGCTCTCCCGGAAGAGCCGCTCCAGGTTTGGGATGACCCCTTCGAACGGGCGGCCCCACACCTCCACCTGAGGCGCCCCGTAAAGGATCTTCTTCCGGATCCCTTCGGCCAGCTGCTTGAACGGCGTGGCAAGGCTGATCCTCACCTGGTCGGCAAACTCCCGGATCAGCGCCCGGTGGTAGAGCATGTATCCCCCGCCCCTGCGCCAGGGTTCCAGGGCCCCTTCCGAGATCGATTTGGAGGTGTCCGGCACTACCAGGTCTTTGTCCACTTCCGGTTTGGTTCCTAACCCGTGGCAGGAGGGACAGGCGCCGTAGGGGCTGTTGAATGAAAACAGCCGCGGTTCCAGGTCGGCTAAGCTGATTCCGCAGGCGGGGCAGCCGTACCGCTCGCTGAACAGCGTCTCTTTGGAGCCCGCCACGGCCACCACGATTCCTTTGCCGGCTTTGAGCGCAGTCTCGATCGAATCGGTCAGCCTCTGGCGGGACTTTGGTTCCGCCTGGAGCCGGTCCACCACCACCTCGATCGTGTGGGCTCGTTTCTTGTCCAGAGGAACCGGAGAGGACAGATCCCGGATCGTGCCGTCGACCCGGACCCGGACAAACCCTTCCTTCTGCACCTGGCGCAGAAGCTCCTGGTACTCCCCTTTTCTGCCGCGCACCAGCGGGGCCAGGATCACCACTGCCTGTCCCGCGTAGATCTTTAGGATTTGGGAGATGATTTCCTGCGCTGATTGCCGCTGGATTGGGCGCTTGCACTGGTAACAGGTCGGCGTGCCGACGCGGGCGAATAGCAGCCGCAGGTAATCGTAGACTTCCGTTTGCGTGGCGACGATCGAGCGGGGGTTCCCGCCGGCGGTCCGCTGTTCGATGGCGATGGCCGGAGAGAGACCTTCGATCTGCTCCACGTTCGGTTTTTGCAGCTGCTCCAGGAATTGCCGGGCATACGCGGAGAGGCTCTCCACGTACCGGCGCTGCCCTTCGGCGTAGAGTGTGTCGAAGGCCAGGGAGGATTTTCCGGAGCCGGAGAGTCCCGTGAAGACGACAAGGGCGTTTCGGGGGATGGTGAGGTTCACCCCTTTGAGGTTGTGTTCCCGGGCCCCGCGGATGATGATCGGTGATGGTTTCATGGGTTGGTGTAAAAACAAGCGGTACCGGGTACCCGAAGGTACCCGGTACCATGGTTCAAAAACAAACGGCCTTAAACCGGCTTAACGCTTCTTCTTGCCGGGACGGGCCATCTTGGCTGCGGAAACGTCTCCCTGCTTGTCGATGAAATACAGGTACCCGGTCTTGCGCTTGACACCGACCTTGAGCACCTTCGTCGGCCCACCACCCTTCTTGCCGCCGCGAGCCATCTTGGCCCTCGAGACGTCACCCTGCTTATCGAGGTAGTAGAGATAGCCCTTCTCGCGCTTGATGCCTGCCTTCGCGATTTTCTCTGACATTCTGTTGTATCACCCCCTTTCTTTTAAGAGTGAACTACGAACTACGTTCCGACCTTCAAAGGATTTAGAATTTGCTTCAGAGTGGCCGCCGCCGACTTGACCGCCAGTAGGCTGGACTTTGGGTTTTTTGGAGACGGTAAATTCTCCGTCCGGATCGTTAGCCTGCCAAAGTCTCCCACCGCTTCCACGACATGGATGTTCACGCGGATTCGAGGGTCCGCGATGATCTTCACGCGGGTGCGGTCGGGCCCTACCCCGGCCAGCGCCAGCGTGGCGGCCACGTTGATGTTCTGCGGGAATTCCTTGGCCGCCTGCCGGGCGGAACCCTGAAAGACCACCGTGGGTTTGCGCAGCTTTTCGAGGCGGATCTTCCGGCGCAGGATTCCCGGCGCCCCCGCGAGCGATCGCGGCGGCTTGCGGGTGGTCAGCGTCACGGAACGCAGACGACCGGCCGCCGCGGCCTTGATGCCGTCCAAGCCCGCCAGCGCTCCGCTGGGCAAGTAGAGAGGGATTCCTTTCCGCGCGAGGGCGCGCAGCCGGCCCGGCCGGCTCAAAAGCCCTCCGGTGGATAAGATCAGCGCGGCGCGGCGATGGCGGATCAGGACCGGGAGAAGATCTGCCGCCGCTTTTCCGGAAGCGGCTTCGATCAGGAGGTCAGAGCGGCGAGCGAGCGTTTCCAAAGGAAGAACCGGAACGGAAGGACGAAGAGAGCGGCCCAGCCGGCGGGCCTCTGAAGGTCGCGCATCACACACTCCGATCAAGCGGGCTCTCCCCCTAAAATCTTGTTGGATCTGGCGGGCCAATTGAGATCCGATATTCCCACACCCCACCAGGCCGATCTTAGTCACTCATGGACAGCGGCCGATTCCCGGATCTTATTCGAGCGGTCGACGAACACGATCTTCGACCGGTTCAGCCGGGCTTGTTCCTCTTCCATCATCGCGTAGGAGATGATGATCACCTGGTCGCCGACCTGCGCCCACCGGGCGGCGGCTCCGTTCATGCAGATGGTCCCCGAGCCGGCCGGCCCCTCCACGCAATAGGTCTCGATCCGGCTGCCGTTGTTGAGGTTCACGATGTGAACCTGTTCGCCGGGCAGCAGGTCCGCCGCCCGCATCAGGGTCCGGTCAATGGTGATCGAGCCCTCGTACCGGAGATTTGCCTCCGTGACGGTGGCTTGGTGGATCTTCGATTTCATCATTGAACGGAGCATCAGCGGACCTCCAGGCAATCGATCAACCGGGTCTTTCCGATCCGGACCGCCAGCAACAGCATCGCCGGGCGTTTCACCCGCCCCATTGGCTCCAGTGTTTCCGAATCCACGACGGCGAGGTATTCAACGCGCGCACCTTGTATTTTTAGAATTCGCGCGCGCATCCGTCGGAGAATCTCGGTTTCTCGACGGAGCCCACATTCTATCAACCGTTTTCCCTCCTGTAAAGATTCAAACAGTATTTTTGCGTTCCTGCGCTCGTCGGGAGAGAGCCGTTGGTTGCGGGAGCTCATCGCCAGCCCCCCCGGCTCCCGGACCGTCGGCAGCACTTTCAGTCGGAGGTTGAACCCGAGATCCCGGATCATCTGCCCGACCGCGCGGGCTTGTTGGGCGTCCTTCTGGCCGAAATAGGCGATGTCCGGCTGGACCCGATTGAACAGTATCGCCACAACGGTCGTCACACCCCGGAAATGTCCCGGACGCAGCTTCCCTTCCCACCGCCGGGTCAGCTGAGTGACCTCCACGAAAGTCTGGAAGTCCGGCGGGTAGATCTCCCCGGAGGAGGGGACGAACAGCACATTGCATCCGGCGGAGGCGGCCAGCCGGGCATCCCGAGCCAGCGGGCGGGGATAGGAACTCAGGTCGGCCCCGTTGTTGAACTGGATCGGGTTGACGAAGATGCTGGCAACAACGAGATCCGTTTCCTTCCTTGCCCGCCGTATTAAGGAAAGGTGCCCCTCGTGCAGCGCCCCCATCGTGGGGACGAACCCAATCCGTTTGCCCTGCTGCCTGGCCCGGCGGATGATCCGCCGCAGGTCAGCGACTTTTCGGACGGTCTGCATGGTTCCGTTTGGTGCCAGGCACTGGAGTGCCTGGCACCGTCAGGTTTTTGAATTCAGGAGAGATCTCGGCCAGCGGAATGAGGACGAACGCCCGTTCTTTCATCCGGGGATGAGGCAAGGTCAGTTCCGGCGTGTTCAGCCTGAGGTTATCGTACGTGAGCAGGTCCAGATCGATTACGCGGGGGCCCCAGCGCTCATGCTCCGCCGGCCGGCCCATCTCCCGTTCGATCTTCTGGAGGCTGTGCAGCAGCTCGTGAGGTTCCAGCTCCGTTTCCAGCCGGGCGGCGGCGTTGAGGAACTTTCCCTGCGGTGGGCCGCCGACCGGATCGGTTTCATGGAAGGTGGAGGATTTTACGATGCGGGTGCTTGGCAATTCGCCGATCTTCTGCAGGGCTACCCGCAGGTTCTCAGCCCGGTCGCCCAGGTTAGAGCCTAGCGAGAGTGTCGCCGTGGCCATACCGCCAGGCGCTCGATCCGCCGGGCCGCTTCCTTTACTCGCTGCGTGGGTATGCTCAGCGAGAACCGGATGTACCCTTCCCCGGCGTTGCCGAAGCCGACGCCCGGCGTGGCGACCAGCGCCTCTTTCCGTAGCAGCTCGGCGGCGACCTCTTTTGATTTTCTCCCTCTCGGGATCGGAGCCCACAGGTAGAAGGTGGCTTTGAGGGGCGTGACCGGCCAACCGGTTTTTCTAAGGGAACGGTGCATCAGATCCCGGCGGGTCTCGTAGATTTTCAGCATCCGCTTAAGATGACTCCCGGAATCCCGGAAGGCCGCGACGCCGGCCATCTGGATCGCCTGAAAGACCCCCGAATCGATGTTGGATTTCACTTTGGCCAGCGCCGAGACCATCTCTTTATTTCCACAGACCCAGCCGATCCGCCAACCGGTCATGTTGTAGCTCTTGGAGAGGGAATGAAACTCGATCCCGATTTCCTTAGCGCCGGGGACCTGCAGGAAGCTCGGATGCCGCAGTCCATCGTAGGTCAGTTCGGAGTAGGCGGCGTCGTGGCAGACCGGCACCCCGGTCTTCTGGCCAAACCGGACCACGTCCCGGAAAAAGGAAAGGTCCGCCGTCGCGGCGGTCGGGTTGTTCGGATAGTTTAGGAAGAGGAGTTTGGCCCCCTTGGCTTGCTTGGCCAGTTTCCCCAGGTCCGGCAAGAAATCGTTCTGCGCCAGCAGCGGAACGGCCACCGGCCGGCCACCGGCCAGGATCGTGCCGGTCCGGTAGGGGGGATAACAAGGATCAGGGATCAGCACCCGGTCACCGGGATTCACGTAGGCCAGCGGAAGATGGGCAATCCCCTCCTTCGAACCGATCAGCGGAAGGATCTCCGTGGCCGGGTCCAAGATCACTCCGAACCGCTTCTTGTACCAGCGGGCGATCTCCACGCGCAGAACCATAAGCCCGCGGTTGCTGGGGTACTGGTGGTTGCTCCGGTCTTTGAGGGCCTTGATCGCCGCTTTCAGGATGAAATCCGGTGTCGGCTCGTCCGGGTCGCCCACCCCCATGTCGATCACGTCCCTGCCCTGCTTGATCAGCTCATCCTTCATCCGGTCAATCTCGACGAACAGGTAGGGGGGCAGCCGCGTGAGTCTCCGCGCGACAGGGATCACTTCTTCCCTTTTGATTTTTCGACGGCGCTCACGAAATCGTCCATGCTGTAAAAGCCGGGTTTCTTCCAGATCCTCCGGAAGTTTGCCGCCACCAGCAGCGCTCCCTGCGCGAAGACCCGCCGGTCGGTCGCCTCGTGCATCAACGTAAGGTTTTCGGAGGGGGCCCGAAACATAACCGAGTGCACGCCGATCACCTCCCCTTCCCGTTTGGCCTCGATCTCCTCATCCCGGACCAGCCAGCCGGTCGATTTCAGGAGCTCTTCCGCCAGCGCTTTGGCGGTGCCGCTGGGCTTGTCCAACTTCTTCGTGTGGTGGATCTCGGAAATGCTCACCTTGACCTTCTCCGCCACGCCGAAATCGAACAGCAGCTTCGAAAGCGAAGAAATGGTGCGGCGCAGGATCACAATGCCGATCGACATGTTCGGAGACCAGAAGATAGGGATCTTGCGGGAGTGCCGGTGCAGCTCATCCAGTTGGCTCTTGGTGAAGCCGGTGGTGCCGATCACCATCGGGACGCCGGCCGCCGCGGCGGCACGAGCATTGGCCAGCGTGGCTTCCGGAACGGTAAACTCGACGACCAGGTCCGCGCCGCGCAGCGCCGATACCAGGTTGTCCGTGACCTTCACTCGAGGGTCAGCCGGGAGAGGTTTCCCGGCCTGCGGGTGCCCGGCATGCTCGACGGCCCCGGCCAGCGTGAACTGGGACGGGTTTTTCACCGCTTCCTCCGCGAGGAGGGTTCCCATCCGGCCGCAGCAGCCGGTGATCACCAACCGGGTCATATCAGCTTGTACGAGCGCAGGACTTCCTTGAGCTTGGCCAGATTGGCCGGGCTTAGGGCGCACATCGGCAGACGCAGGCTGGCTTCCGGAATCAGCTTCATCAGCCCCATCGCGGTCTTGACCGGGATCGGGTTGGTTTCGATGAAGACCGCTTTCGTAATCGCCAGCAAATGGTAGTGGATCTTGCGGGCTTCTTCCAGCCTGCCCTTGTGGAAGGCCGCCACCATCTGAGCCACTTCTTTGGGCAGGATATTCGCCACTACCGAGATGACGCCGGTGCCGCCGATCGCCAGGACCGGAAGGGTCAACCCGTCGTCGCCGGAGATCAGAGCGAATTTCTCTCCGGTGAGGGCCTTGATCCGGGACATCTGCTCCAGGTTTCCGCTCGATTCCTTGACGCCGGCGATGTTCCGGATCTTCGCGAGCCGTCCGAAGGTTTCCGGCTCGATGTTGACGCCGGTGCGGGAAGCGATGTTGTAGATCACGATCGGGATATCCACTGCCTCGGCCACCGCCCGGAAATGCTGCACCAGCCCTTCCTGCGTCGGCTTGTTGTAATAGGGGGAGATCAGTAGCGCCCCATCGGCGCCGGCCCGCTGCGCGTGGCGCGTGAACCGCAGCGCCTCCTGAGTGTTGTTGGAGCCGGTTCCGGCGATCACGGCCACCCGCCCGCGGGCGGTCTGGATCACCATCTCGATCACCTGCTCATGCTCCTCGTGCGAGAGGGTGGCCGACTCGCCGGTGGTTCCGCAGGGGACGATTGCAGAGGTACCGGACTTGATGTGGAACTCCACCAACTTCTGCAGCGTGGAGACGTCCACCTCTCCGTTCCGGAACGGTGTGATGAGGGCCACCATCGAGCCCTTCAGCCAGGTGTGCGGAGGGCCTTTCTTCACCGCGGCACCCCGCCCTCAAACAAGATCCGGGCCGGGCCTTCCAGATAGAGTCCTTCCCAGGGTTTCCGGTTCTGCGTGAATCCGACCCGAAGGGATTCCCCTCCCGCGGTCTTCACCTGCACCGGGGACTGCAGGCGTCCCAGCGCGGTGCCGATCAGGACCGAGGCGACGGCCCCGGTCCCGCAGGCCAAGGTCTCTCCCTCCACGCCCCGCTCGAAGGTCCGGATCGCGATCCGGTGGGGGGATTCGATCCTCATTAAATTGACGTTGGTTCCCGCCGGCTTGAAGGTTTTGTGGTGCCGGATCGCCGGCCCGAGCGTGCGCAAGTCCGTTTTTTCAAGCTGGGAAGTGATCATCACCGCGTGCGGCACGCCGGAGTTGACCGAGTGGACCTGGTAAGATTTTCCGGCTGCTTTGAGTTTCTGGCCCAGATGCAGGTTTTTCGGTTGGCTCAGGGTGACCCGGATCCGGTTCCCCTCCACGATCCGCGCCCGCATGAGCCCCGCGCGGGTGTCGACCGTGATCTCCTTGTGCCCGCCGTTTTGGGTGTGCAGGTACCAGACCACGCAGCGCAGGCCGTTGCCGCACATCTCCGCCTCGCTTCCATCGGAGTTGAAGATCCGCATCCGGGCGGTTCCTTTGCGGGAAGGCAGGACCAGCAGCAGACCGTCGGCGCCAATGCCCCGTTTCCGGTCGCACCAGGATTGGGCTAAAAGGGAGGGAGAAGCCGGAAGGGACTTTTTACGCAGGTCCACCAGCACAAAATCATTTCCGCAACCGGCCAATTTCACAAATCGGGTTTGTTTCATCGGGGTGTGCTTATTCTACCTTACAGCGAGGGAAAAATCTTAGAGTTTGGATTAACGTAGAAAGGCGGGGAGGGTCTCGCCGCGGGTGAGATCTTGGAAGGTTTCACGCCGGCGGATGATTTTCCATTGGCGGCCGCGAACCATCACCTCGGCCGGGCGCGGCCGGGCGTTGTAGTTGCTGGACATCACGTAGCCGTAGGCCCCCGCGCTCATCACGGCCAGCAGGTCCCCCGCTTTAAGCGGAGGCAGCTTCCGGTTTTTTCCGAGGAAATCACCGCTCTCGCAGACCGGGCCGACCACATCGGTCGCGATCGTTTTCCCACCCTGTTTCGGCTGCAGGACCGGCTGGATCCGGTGGTAGGCGCCGTACAGGCTGGGGCGGATCAGGTCGTTCATCCCCGCGTCCACAATGGCGAAACGGTGGCCATGGCTCTCTTTCAGGTAAAGGACGCGGGTCAGCAGGATGCCGCTGTTGCCCGCGATGTAGCGTCCGGGTTCCAGGATAACCTTCACCCGGCTCCTTTTTAAGAGAGGCAGCACCGCTTGGGCGTAATCGGCCGGCGTCTGAGGTTCTTCCTTGTTGTAGATGATCCCCAAGCCCCCGCCGATGTTCAATGTATTCATCGGGATCCCCTTCCGTCGGGCGAAGGCCACGACCCCCAGCGCTTTCCGGATCGCCTCCCTAAATGGCCGGGCTTCCAGGATTTGGGAGCCGATGTGGACGTGCAGCCCGCCGAGGATCAGCCACGGATATTTCCTGTGGCTCGCTAAAAGCCGCCGGACCGTCTTTAAGTCCATGCCGAACTTGCTGGCCTTGTGCCCGGTGGTGATGAAGGCGTGCGTGTGCGGATCGACGTTGGGGTTGAGCCTCAGGCTCACCTGCTGGCGCCGCTTGAGCCGGGCACAAACCGCGTTGATCTGCTCCAGCTCCTGCTCCGATTCCACGTTGAAGAAGAGGATCCCGGCTTTTACCGCCGCCTCGATCTCCCCGGTCTTCTTGCCGACGGAGGCGTAAACGATCTTTCGGGGGTTCGCCCCGGCCTGCAGCGCTTTGCGCAGCTCCCCACCGGAGACCACATCGAACCCGGCGCCCGCCTTGGCCAGCGTGCGCAGGACCGCGAGGTTCCCGTTTGCCTTCATGGCGTAGCAGATCAACGCTTTGACCGGCGAGAAGGCCTTCTCGATCTGCCGGTAATGGTCCAGTAGGGTGTTGTAGCTGTAGAGGTAGAGAGGGGTCCCCGCTTTCCGGACAATCTCCCTAACAGGGACCTCTTCGCAGTGCAGCTGGCCGTTGATGTAGTGGAAGCGGTGCATGGACTTCTAACCTTTTAGAAGGGATTTCCAGCGGCGGATCTGCCGGGCCACCTCGTCCGGGTGGGTGCTGCCGGCGGAGCGTTTCCGGGCGACGGAAACGGCCGGGTTGAACAGTTTCAGGACGTCCCGCCCGAAGGCGGGTGAGAACCGCCGGAAAGATTCCGGGGTCAGTTTGCTCAACCGCTGCCCCGCCTGGTCTGCGTGGGTGAGCAGCTGCCCGACCACCCGGTGGGCCTGGGCGAAGGGCAGCCCCTTCTGCACCAGGTATTCCGCCAGATCGGTGGCGTACAAAGAGTCGTCTTGGAGTTGGGCTGCCAGGGCCGCTTTGTTCCACCGCAGGCCGGAGACGCCGGCGGCCAGCATCTCCACCATCCCTTCTGCCCGGTCCAGTGCCTCGAAAACGATCTCCTTGTCCAGCTGCAGGTCCCGCTGGTATCCGGAGGGCAGCCCTTTGAGCAGTGTTAGGAAAGAGGTTTGGTCCCCGATCAGTTTGGAGGAGTTGGCCCGGATCAGCTCCAGAAAGTCAGGGTTCTGTTTCTGCGGCATCATCGAGCTGCCGGTCAGCAGCCCCTCATCAAAAGAGAGGAAGCCGAATTCCGCGGTGGACCAGAGGATCCACTCCTCCGCCAGCCGGGAGAGGTGCGTGCCGAGCAGCGCCAAGGCCGCCAGGGTCTCCACGGCGAAGTCCCGGTCGGTCACTGCGTCCACCGAGTTCTGCTTGATGCCGGAGAAACCGAGTTCTTTGGAAACCGCTGCCCGGTTCACAGGCAAAGAGGTTCCGGTGAGAGCGCCGGAACCAAGCGGCAGCTCAGCTAAAGTCCGTTGCCGCGCGGCGGAGAGCCGTTCCCTGTCCCGTTGGAACATCTCCAGGTAGCTGAGCAGGATATGGGCGACCAGCACCGGCTGCGCGTGCCGCCAATGGGTGTAGCCGGGCATCGTGAGGGGGCCCGCCGACTGCGCTTGCGCCAGCAGCTTCTTCTGCGCGGCCAGTAGGGACCGCTCGATTGTTTCGATCCGCCGGGCTGAATACAGCCGGAAGGAGGTGACCACCTGGTCGTTCCGGGAGCGGGCCGTGTGCAGCCGCCCGGCGGCGGAGCCGGCTTTTTTCTCAACGAGAGTTTGGATCGCCGAATGGATATCCTCGGCGGAGGGGTCCCACCGTAGTTTGCCCTGCTCCGCTTCCTTGAGCAGCGAGGTCAGCACCTTGACCAGCCGGGCGGCATCTTTCCGCGGGATGATTCGCGATTTGCCCAGCATCCGGGCATGGGCGATGGAACCGAGCAGATCTTCTCGGGCCATCCGCTGGTCCACGTTCAGGGAATGAGTGAACCGCTCGACGGTCCGGGAGGTGGACTTGGAGAACCGCCCTCCCCAGAGTTTCCGGGATGGGCCGCTCATTTTTTGATGTACGGCAGGCCCCAGAGGGCGATGAATCCGGCGGCTGCTTTCTGGTCGAAGGCGTCCTCGCCGCCATAGGTGGCCCACGCCTTCGCGTAGCGGGAATAGGGGGACCGCCGGGCGACGGCAAAACAATTGCCCCGGAACAGTTTGATCTTCACGGTGCCGGTGACCCGGGCCTGGCTGCTCTCGACGAAGGCGTCCAGCGCAGTTTTCAGGGGGGTGAACCAGAGCCCGTCGTAGATCATCCGGGCGTACCGGGGGGCGACGCTCTCCTTAAAAGAAAGCATCTCCCGGTCGAGGGTCAGTTGTTCCAGCTCCCGGTGGGCGGCGTGCAGGATCGTGGCGCCGGGCGCTTCGTAAAGCTCCCGTGATTTGATCCCGACCAGCCGGTCTTCGATGAGGTCGGTGCGCCCCACGCCGTGCTCGGCGCCGGTCCGGTTCAGCCGCCGGATCAGCTCCACGAGCGGTAGGGAGCGGCCGTTGATCGCCGTTGGGATCCCCCGCTCAAAATCGATGCTCACAATCTGTGCTTTTGCTTTGGCCTTGGCCGGATCTTTAGTCCACCGGTAGGCTTCCGCAGGCGGCTCAACCCAGGGGTCCTCCAGCGGGCCGCTCTCGATCGCGATCCCCCAGAGGTTCTGGTCCAGCGAGTAGAGGGAATCCTTCTTGGGGGGGATCGGCATCTTCCGTGCCTCGGCGTACTCCACCTCTTCCTGCCGGGATTTCATCTCCCATTCCCGCACGGGGGCCAGGATCTTGAGCCGGGGATTCAGGATCCGTAGCGAGACTTCAAGCCGGACCTGGTCGTTCCCCTTGCCGGTGCAGCCGTGCGCGACGGCGGTTGCTTTCTCGCGGGAGGCGGTCTCGGCCAGGGCTTTCGCGATCAGCGGCCGGCTGAGGGCGGTGGCCAGTAGGTATTTCCCCTCGTAGATAGCGCCGGCCTTGAGGGCCGGAAGGATGTACTCCCGCGCGAACGGAGCCCGCAGGTCCTGGACGATCACCTTTTCGGCGCCGCAGGCAATGGCCCGTTTCTTGACGGGTCCGAAATCCTCCCCCTGCCCGACGTCGCAGCAGAAGGCGACCACCTTCCAGCCTCGTTCGGAGAGCCACCGGATGCAGACGGAGGTATCCAGCCCTCCGGAATAGGCCAGGACGACTCGTTCAGCGGTTTGGGTTTTCATTTTTTGAGAAGACTCAACAAGATTGCTTTCTGCACGTGAAGCCGATTCTCCGCTTGATCATAAACGATCGACTGTTTACTGTCCATGACCTCATCGGTCACCTCTTCGCCCCGGTGGGCCGGCAGACAATGCATGAAGAGGGCCTCCCGGCCGGCCGCTTTCATCATCGCCGAGTCTACCCGGAACCCTTTGAAGGCCTTCTGCCGCCGGAGCTTCTCCTGCTCCTGCCCCATGCTGGTCCAGACATCGGTATAAACCACCGTGGCACCCCGCACCGACCGCGCCGGGTCTAAAGTGAACTCGATCCGGGCGCCGCTCTTCTTCGCCTGCTGCAGCGCCCATCGGGCCACCACCGGATCCGGCAGGTAGCCTTTCGGGGTGGCCACACTCAAGTGAACGCCCAGCAGCGCGCAGCCCTCCATCAAGGAGTGGCAGACGTTGTTGCCGTCTCCGATGTAGGCGATCTTGACCCCCTGCAGGCGCCCCTTCTTCTCCTGCACGGTGAACAGGTCGGCCAGCCCCTGGCAAGGGTGGCTCGTATCGGACAGCCCGTTGATAACCGGGATATCCGAGAACCGGGCCATCTCCTCCACTTCCGAGTGCCGGAAGGTCCGGGCGACGATCCCATCCAGATAACGGGAGAGGACGCGCGCCATGTCTTTCGGCGCCTCCCGCTTGCCTTCTTGCAGCTCGACCGGACCGATGTAGAGGCTGGTGCCTCCCAGCTGTCCCATGCCGACCTCAAAAGAAACCCGGGTCCGGACAGAGGGTTTTTGGAACAGGAGGCCCAGCGTTTTCCCGGCCAACGGCTTGGAAGGAGCTTTCCGCTGCTGCTTGAGCTCTGCCGTGGTCCGAAAGAGCTGGAGGATCGCTCCGCGGTCCAGGTCCTGCAGGGTGACCAAGTGCTTGGGTTTCATGAGCCGGCTGCCTCCAGCGCCGCGTCCAAAATTTTAAGCCCCGTGTCCAATTCTTTCCGGGTGACGGTGAGGGCCGGGTACATCCTTAGGACCCGGTCCTGCGTACAGTTGAGCAGCAGGCCCCGCTTCAAGGCCTCCTTCACGACCGGAGCGCCCGGCTGGTTCAGTTCGATCCCCAGCATCAATCCCAGCCCCCGCACCTCCCGGATCAGCACCGGGTGTTTTTTCTTCAGCTGTAGAAATTTTTTGAACAAGTATTCACCCTGCTTGCGCCCGTTCTGGAGTACCCCGCCTTTTCGCAGCGTCTCAATCGTGGCCAGCCCCGCGGCGCAGACCAGCGGGTTGCCTCCGAAGGTGGTGGCGTGGCTCGCCTTCTCCCAGATGTCGGAGATGTGAAGCCCGGCGATTAGGATCCCGATCGGCAGTCCGCCGGCGGCCGGTTTGGCCAACAGCAGGATATCCGGGATCACGCCGACATGCTGGTAGCAGAACAGCTTGCCGGTCCGCCCCATGCCGCTCGAGATCTCATCGAAGATCAGCAGCAGTTTCCGCTCGTCGCAGAGTTTCCGCAGGCCTTGAAGGTATTCCTTGGAGGCGACGTGGACGCCCCCCTCTCCCTGCAGCGGCTCCACCATCACGGCCACCGTCTTAGGGCCAATCGCCTCTTCCACCGCTTTCAGGTCGTTGAACGGAACGTGCTGGAACCCGGCCGGGACCGGCTCAAAGTCTTTCTTATGCTTCGGCTGGCCGGTGGCGGCCATCGCTCCCAGCGTCCGCCCGTGGAATGACTGGTTCATCGTGATGATTTCCCACCGTTCCGGGTTCCCGAACTTCCGGGCCAGCTTGATCGCCGCTTCCACCGATTCCGCCCCGCTGTTGGAAAAAAAACACTTGCCGGGGAAGCTGCTCTTGATGAGGGCTTCCGACAGCCGCGCCTGCGGCTCGTTGTAGAAGGTGTTCGGCACATGGATCAGTTTTTTGACCTGCGCCTGTACCGCCTTGACCACCGCCGGGTGGCAATGGCCCAGAGCGTTCGTGCCCCAGCCTGGGAAGAGATCCAGATATTTTTTCCCTTCGGCGTCCCAGATCCAGGAGCCCTTGCCCCGGGCGGCGGCGATCCCCAGCCGGTTGTAGACCGGGATCGCGTACTTATCGTAGAGGGCCGTAATCTTTTTTGTATTCATTTAGCGGACGATTTCCGTTCCGATTCCTAAGTCGGTGAAGATCTCCAGCAGAAGCCCGTGCGGCACCGCCACATCCACCATGTGGGTCTTCTTGACGCCCCCTTTCAGCGCGCTGATGCAGGCCTTCGTCTTCGGGATCATCCCGCCGGCGATGACCCCTTTTCGAATCAGTCCCAGCGCCTTACTTACCGTGACGTGAGAGAGCAGGCTGTGGGGGCTGTTCCTCCGCAGCAGGATCCCCGGCACGTCGGTGACCAGCACGAACTTCTCTGCTTTCAGCGCGGCGGCCAGCGCCGCGGCGGCCTCATCCGCGTTCACATTGTAGGCCTGGTTGTCCCATCCGGCCCCGACCGGGATCACCACCGGGATCACGCCGAGTGAGAGCAGCCGTTGCACCGGCCCGGTGTTCACCCCAGTCACCATCCCGACGTATCCCAGGTCGGCACCGGGGATCGAATATTTCTCCGCCCGGATCAGCCCGTTCTCCCACCCCCGGCTGCCTTGCGCCCGGGCCCCGAGGGATTGGATTTCCGCTACTAATTTCTTGTTCACCCGGCTCAATGCTTGGATCACCAGCCGCAGCGTGGCCCGGTCGGTCACCCGCAGTCCCTGGATAAACCGGGCCGGCTTGCCCCGCTTGGCCATCTGCTGCGAGATCTCCGGACCGCCTCCGTGCACCAGCACCGGCCGGATCCCCGCCACGCTCAAGAAAGCAACATCTTGAAGAACCGCCCGGCGGAGCGTGGGGTCCGAGAGGGCCGACCCTCCGTACTTGATGACAAAGGTTTTGCCCCGGAAGGCCTGCAGGTAGGGCAGCGCCTCCAGCAGCACATCCGCTTTCTTGACCGCTTTAGCTTGTATATTTCGCATTGATTTTCACGTACTCTTCGGTCAGGTCGCCGCTGAGGATTTTGGCCTCGGCCTTGCCCCGGCCCAGGTCCACCCCCATCACGATCTCCGGCTGGTCTACCTGCTCCAGCATCGCCGCTCTGGAAACGGAAGCCGGCTCCCCTCCCTTGAAAACGGTCAGTAGCCCAAGCCGGATCATCAGCCGCTCCGGCTTAAATGGAATGCCGCAAGCACCCGCCGCCGCGGCGACCCTTCCCCAGTTGGGGTCCCGGCCGGCCACCATCGTTTTGACCAGAAGAGAATTGGCGATCTGGCGCGCGGCCCGCATCGCCTCAGTGGAACTGGCGGCCCCCGTTACCTTTACCGTGAAGAGGCGGGTCACCCCTTCTCCATCCCGAACGATCTCCTTCGCCAGCGTTTCGCAGATCTCCCTGACCACTCTTAGGAAATCCCGGTAAACCGGCGAGTTCTTCTTGAGCGGCGGCAGCCCCGCCCCGCCGTTGGCCATCAGCAGCACCATGTCGTTCGTGGACATCTCGCCGTCCACGGTGATCGCGTTGAAGGTGTGCGGCACCGCCTGCTTCAGCGCTTCCCGCAGCAGGGCCGGTTCCACGGTGAGGTCGGTCGTGAGAAAGGCCAGCATCGTCGCCATGTGGGGAGCGATCATGCCGGATCCTTTGGCGATCCCGCCCACAGTCACCACTCGCCCGGCAGTTTTCCAGCACACGGCAAACTCCTTCGGCCGCAGGTCGGTGGTTAGGATCGCCTCCGCTGCCGAATGGGAGCCGGTCCGCTTCAGTTGGGCCCGCGCGGAGCGGATCCCATTCCGGACCTGCTCCATCGGCAGTGGCTGGCCGATCACGCCGGTGGAGGCGACCAGCACCTCCGTCGCCGGGATCCCCATCAGCTTGGCGGTCTCCTCGGCCATCGCCCGGTTGTCCCGCACGCCTCGCCGGCCGGTGCAGCAGTTGGCGTTTCCACTGTTGGCAACAATCGCCCGGACCCGGCCCTTGCGCAGGATCTTCTGGGCCCACTCCACGCACGGGGCCCGCATCCGGTTGACGGTGAGCGTTCCCGCCACGGCCGCCGGCCGGTTTGAGACGATCAGCGCCAGGTCCTTGCCTCGTTTTTTGATCCCGCAGAAGACGCCGGCGGCGGCGAAACCGATCGGCGCGGTCACTCCCCCTGGGATGGTTTGCATCACAGCGCCGTTGTTTCCGGAAGGGCCAGCAGCAGGTTCATGTTTTGCACCGCCTGACCGGACGCTCCCTTGCCCAGGTTATCGATTGCTGAAAGGAGGACCACTTTCTTTCCGGAAGGGTCCCAATGGATCCCGATCTCACACCGGTTGGTTCCGGCCACCGATTTCACCTGTGGCCAGCAGCCTTTCGGCAGGATCCGGATGAAGGGTTCTTCCTTATAGTGCTGTTCGTAGAGGGCCCGCAGGGCCCCTTCGCTGATCCGTTTTCCAAGTGTGGCATAGACGGTGGCGTACAGCCCCCGGTTCATGGGGGCCAGGTGCGGGACGAAGGTCATTGGGACCTTCCGGCCGGAGAGCCGGCCTAATTCCTGCTCCATCTCCGGGACGTGCTGGTGCTTGTCCACTTTGTAGGCCCGGAAATTTTCGTTGACCTCGCAGAAGAGCATCTCTTCCTTAAGTGAGCGCCCGGCTCCGGTGACGCCGGATTTGGCGTCCACGATCACGCCGCCCGGGACCAGCAAATGGTTTTGTGCCAGGGGTGCCAGGGCCAGCAGCGTGGCGGTGGGATAGCAGCCGGGATTGGCCACCAACCGGCTGCCGGGAATCTCTTCCCTGTTCAGCTCCGGCAGCCCATAGACCGCCTTTGCCAGCCAGGACCCGGCGGTGTGAGTGAGGCCGTACGCCTGCTTGAAAACGGAAGCTGACTTGAGCCGGAAATCGCCGCTGAAGTCGATGATCCGAAGATCTGGATTCTTCAGCATCGAGGGGGCCAGCTTCATCGCCTCTCCCTGCGGTAGCGCCAGGAAGAGCAGCTCGCAGGTTGACGCCGCCTTTTTGGGGTCGAATTTGAGCCGCCGGCTGCCCAGGTAGGAGACCGAAACATGAGGGTGCCGCGACAGAAGCTTGAGCAGCTCCTGCCCCGCGTACCCGGTGAAACCGATGATCCCAACGGGAGTTTTCATCATGGCTAAAAAGAAAAAGAGACCTACCCTAACAGGATAGGTCTATCGCCCAGCGGACTAAGCGGTTGTTACCGCTTGGTCCACTGGAAGCGCTTACGAGCTCCCTTTTGTCCGTACTTTTTCCGTTCCCGTTTTCTCGGGTCCCGCGTGAGCAAGCCCGATTTCCGGAGCGGAGGTCTCATTGCCTGGTCTTGCTCGCAGAGGGCCCGTGCCAAACCGTGCCGGAGCGCGCCGGCCTGTCCGGCCAGCCCGCCGCCAATGATCCGGGCGGTGCAGTCGAACTTCTCAAGCGTTTGCGTCAGCACGAGAGGTTCCTTGATATGCACCTGCAGCGCCAGCCGGGGAAAGTAGTTCTCCATCGTTCGGCCGTTGACGAAGATCCGGCCGTTGCCCGGCCGCAGAATCACCTTGGCAATCGCCCTTTTGCGCCGTCCCGTTGAGATCGGTTTGGGTGTCATTTTGATTTTTCCACCGGCATCTGGGCATCGTGAGGATGGCTGGGACCGGCGTAGACCCGCAGCCGCTTGGCGGCCCGCCGCCCGAGCGGGTTCTTCGGCAGCATGCCGACGACCGCCCGGTGGACTGCTTCGGTGGGCCTCCGGTCCAAAAGCCGCCGCAGAGGTTCCCTCTTCTGGCCGTCCGGGTAGCCGGAGTAAGACTGGTAGGTCTTGGTGTCCAACTTGGTTCCGGTAACTTTGATCTTTTCGGAGTTGATCACGATGACGCCGTCCCCGCAATCCACGTGCGGAGTGAAGACGGCCTTGTGCTTGCCCCGCAGGAGCCCGGCCACCTTCGTGGCCAGCCTGCCCAGAACCTGGCCTTCCGCGTTCACCAAGTGCCAGGACCTGGGAACATCATCGTGCTTCACCATATACGTGCTTGTCTTTAACATGGGGTTTTGTGGAAACATTCATTCTACTTCACTCTTTCTCGCTCGGCAAGTGGATTTCGCTTTCAGAGACCGGGCGGTTCGCTTTCATGGCGACCGCGAGAGTAAAGTCGGTCCCCATCGCGATGAAAAAGCCGATCAGGAGCCCGATCGAGACCAGCGCCTCCCCCTTGAGCTGCCTTCCCAGGTGGAGCAGCTCCCCGATGATGTAGAGGATGCTTCCTGCCGCAAGAGCCAGACAGAAGATCTCGGCCGGTTTGCTGACCCACGCGCTCCCAAGCGCCGCGCCCAGGAAGGTCGGCCCGCCGGCGATCAGCCCGCAGAGGCCTAGAAATCCCCAGCTGGCCCGGTGCCCGGAGAGGGGTGCCGCGATGCCGAACCCTTCGGTGGCGTTGTGCAGCGCGAAGCCGATCGCCAGCAGCCAGGCCAATTGCGTGGCGCCCGCCGCGTACCCCTGCCCGATTGCCAACCCCTCGCTCAGGTTGTGCAGGCCAAGGCCAACCGCGATCATCAGCGCGATCTGCTTTGCTTTCTTCCCCTGATCGAGCT
>JAUSCU010000078.1 GCA_030651065.1 Candidatus Omnitrophota bacterium
TTTCTCTTATACCACGCGGGAGCGGTTTTGTCGACGGCGATTAGGGGCTCAGCGGCGGGAGTAGCGGGCGAGGAACTCTTTGGAAAGAGATGCTTCGGGGCTGGCCGGATACTGCGCGGCAAGGGCCTGATAGGCCGCCTGCGCCAGCTCCGGATTGCGCAGGTCCTGCTCTGCCGTGAGCCCCAAGGCGGCCAGCGCAAGGCTGGCCAGCGAATGCTGCGGGTGCCGGTCCGCCACCCACCGGAAATGGACCCGCCCGCGGAGGACCCGGCCCAGCCGGACATTGCAGGCGCCCACAAACAAGCGTAGCGGAACCGCGAGCGCCGGGTCCTGCACGGTCTGCAGGGAGATCTCGAGGGCTCGTACTTCCTTAACAGCTCCTTCCAAGTTCCCATTGAGGATGGCCGCGTTGATCGCTGCCGCTTGGCGCCGTATGAACAGGTACATCTCCGGGGTGGGCTGGACGCTCAAGTAAAGCAGCGCGGGGCGCAGCAGCTCGCCGGCCCTTTCCGGCCCCCCACCGATCACGAGGGCCGCCGCGGGGCCCTCCCCGATCCGGTAGGTTTCGAGAAGCGCCTTGCGCTCCGAGGGCAACAGGGTCTGCGCCGGCTGCGGAAGATGCCGTCCCTGGATCCGGCTCCCCTCGCCGGACTGGACGTTCAGGCCCACCTCCCCCAAATGCGGAGAAAAGAAAACGGTGCCGGCCAGCACCTTCAGAACTGTGGCGTCCTGCTCCGGCTCTACCTTCACGGAGAAGGCGGTCCCCTTGGCCGTGGCGGCGGCCGACGGAGTCCGGACCTGCAGCCGGGAGCCCCAGAACCGGTCCTGCGTCCGGACCAGCACTTCGCCCCGCATGACGTTCAGGATGATTTCCGGCCGCCCGAAAAACCCGGCGCGGACCGGCTCCTCCCAAGTCATGAGGGTCCCGGCCTTAAGGCGCAGCAGCAGCTGGTGCGGGATTTCCAGGTCCACATTCCCGGGCGCCAAGGCGTTGACCGTTTCGCCTGGTTTAAGCTGCGCCCCCTCGGACGACGCGGAGATCACCCGCAGCGAGGAACGCAGGGGCCGCATCCACGTCACTGCGGCCAGAATAAGAAATCCGACGACCAGCCCGACCGCGAATCCCCCGAGAGGAAAAACGGGGCGGATGACCGGGATAAAGACCGGCGGCTGAAGCTCAAGGATCGGATTCTCCTCCAAGGAGGGCAGATTTTTTAAGGCGGCCTTCACCCGGGCCTGCCCCTCGAACAGGCGGCCGCAGGAAACGCAGCCTTCCAAGTGTTTCCGGGCTTGGACGGAAGTTTTCGAGTCCAGCATGCCGTCCAGCAGTCGGGAGAGGGTTTCCGGGGAGGGATGGCGCGCGAAGAGCATCAGAGGATGTCCTTTTTCAGGTAGCCCAGCAGCTCCGCCATCTTAGATCGAGCGCGCGCCAGCCGGGAAGCGATCGTGTTGATCGAGCATTCCAGCAACTCTGCCGCTTCCTTATAGGGGTGCCCTTGGATGTCGCAGAGGATCAGCGCTTCCCGGAACACCGGGGGCAGTTGAAGCAGCGCCTGCTGGATCTGCCTCTCGGTCTCCCGGCTTCCGGCTTCCCGGTCCGGTCCCGGCCCTGAATGCGGAATTTTGCTCTCTTTCATCTCTCCCTCGTCCGAATTGGTTTCCGGCTCTTCCAGTGGAACTTCTTTCCGCGCTTTCCGGTCGCGGAAACTGTTCAGCGCCAGGTTCTTCGCGATACGGAAGATCCACCCTCCCACGCTGCCGGTCGGCCGGTACTTCGGAAGGTGCCGCACCACCCGCAGGAAGGTCTCCTGCGTCAGGTCTTCTGCTGTTGCCCGGTCCCCCGTCAACCGGTATAGGTAGTTCAACAGCTTTCGCCGGTACCGGGCGTAGAGGGCAGCAACCGCCTCCGCGTCCCCCCGCTGAGCCAGCCGCATCAGCTCCTCGTCCGGCTGCTGCATTGGGGCCGGCGGAGACACCCCTTCCCTAGTGGAGTAACCCTGAAAGGCTCTCTTTTCTTCCATGCTAAGGGAAAGTATACTGGAAAGAACCCAAAGAGGAGGGCTCGGCATGCTGGATCTTTATAGCAATTTGCACCTGGTGGTTCGCTGGCTTCATGTGCTCGCGGGAATCACCTGGATCGGGCACCTGTATTTCTTCAACTTCGTGAACGTCCCGCTGCAAGGAGCCCTTGATGACGCCGCCAAGAAAGCGGTGAACCCGCAGCTGATGCCGCGGGCTCTCTGGTGGTTCCGCTGGGGGGCGATGATCACCTTCTTCTCGGGATTGGCGATGTTCGTGATGGTCTATTTCTACACGCCGGGCATCGGGTTCGGACCGACCTCGTACCTTTTCGATATAGGCAAGATGACCGACCGGGCAATGTGGATCCTGTTCGGGATGACGCTCGGCTTCATTATGTGGTTCAACGTCTGGATGATCATCTGGCCGACGCAGAAGCGGCTGCTCACAGGCAAGGTGCCCGCGGACCAGGTGGCCGGCCAGCGCAAGAAGGCCCTGCTAACCTCCCGCGTGAACACCTTCCTGTCCGGCCCGATGCTGTTCGGGATGCTGGCTCCCTCGCACTACGGAACGATGAGCATCCAGGCGCTCGGGATGGCGCTCCTGCTGGGGCTGATCGCGGTTTGGTGGGCGATCAAAATCTCCCCGTCCGTCGGGAAACTCAGCTAAAGATCATTTCTTCTTTCTTCGGGTCGTAGTCCACCCGGACGGTTTGGCCTTCCTTCACTTGGCCTCGAAGGATCGCCTTCCCTAGCCCGGTTTCGATCTCTTTCTGGATCGCCCGCTTGAGCGGCCGGGCGCCGTAAGCCGGCTCGTAGCCGGCCTGGATCAAATGCTCCTCAGCGGCCGGCGTAAGCTCCAGCCGGATCCGCCGCTCCTCCAGCCGCTTCTGCAGCCGGCCCACCTGAAGCTTCACGATCTGCCGCAGATGTTCCTGCGTCAGAGCGTGGAAGGTGATGGTCCCGTCCAGCCGGTTCAGGAACTCCGGCCGGAAATGGGTCTTCAAGTTCTCCGGCGGCAGATTTGAGGTCATCAGGACCAGCGTGTTCTTGAAATCCACGGTCCTACCCTGCCCGTCGGTCAATCGTCCGTCGTCCATGATCTGCAGCAGCACGTTGAAAACGTCCCGGTGCGCCTTCTCAATTTCGTCGAGCAGGATCACGCAGTACGGGCGGCGGCGGACCGCCTCGGTCAGCTGGCCTCCCTCCTCGTAGCCGACGTACCCGGGCGGGGCCCCGATTAGGCGGGCTACTGTGTGAGGCTCCTGGTATTCCGACATGTCCAGGCGAATCACCGCCCGCTCATCATCGAGCAGTGCCTCCGCCAGCGCGCGGGCCAGCTCCGTCTTGCCCACGCCGGTCGGGCCCATGAACAGGAAAGATCCGATCGGCCGGTTGGGATCTTTGAGCCCCGAACGGGCCCGGATCACCGCCTCCGCGACAGCGGTCACCGCCTCCTCCTGGCCGACGACCCGGCGGTGCAGCTCTTCCTCCAGATGGAGCAGCTTTTCCGTCTCCGCCTCCAGAAGCTTGGAGACCGGGACACCGGTCCAGCGGCTGACCACTTTCGCGATTTCTTCCTCGCCGACCTCTTCCTTAATCAGGCGAGCTCCCTTGGGCCCCCGCTGGGCCGTTTTCTTTTCCTCTTCGGCCAGCTCCTTTTCTAACGCGTGGAGCGTTCCATACTTGAGCTGCGCCGCTTTGTCCAGGTCGTACGCCCGCTCCGCCTGGGAGATCCCTTGCTTGGCCTGTTCGATCTTCTCCCGGAGCTGCCGCAGCTTCTGGACTGCCGACTTCTCCTTCTCCCATCGGGCTTTCACCTGGTCCGCCTGCGATTTCAGCTCCGCCAGATCTTTCTCGATCCGCTCGAGCCGGGCTAGAGAGGCAGGGTCTTTTTCCTTTTTCAGCGCTTGCCGTTCGATCTCCAGTTGCATCACCCGCCGCAGCATCTCATCCAGCTCCACCGGCATCGAATCCATCTCGGTCTTGAGCGCGGCGGCCGCCTCGTCCATCAGGTCGATCGCCTTGTCCGGCAGAAAGCGGTCGGCGATGTACCGGTTGGAGAGAACCGCGGCGGCCACCAACGCCGCGTCGGTGATCCGGACGCCGTGGTGCACCTCGTAGCGTTCTTTCAAGCCTCGTAAAATGGAGATGGTGTCTTCGATCGACGGCGGGTTTACCCGAACCGGCTGGAATCGTCTCTCCAGCGCGGCATCCTTCTCGATGTTCTTGCGGTACTCCTCCAGCGTCGTGGCGCCGATGCAGTGCAGCTCCCCGCGGGCCAACATGGGCTTGAGCAGGTTGCCGGCGTCCATCGCCCCCTCCGCCTTCCCCGCCCCGACAATCAGGTGCATCTCGTCAATGAAGAGGATGATCTCCCCTCCCGCTTCCTGCACCTCCTTGAGCACCGCCTTGAGCCGCTCCTCGAACTCACCGCGGTATTTGGCGCCGGCGATCAAGGACCCCATGTCCAGCGTCACCACTCGCCGGCGCTTTAGGCCTTCCGGAACGTCGCCGCGAATGATCCGCTGGGCCAGCCCTTCCACAATGGCGGTTTTACCCACACCGGGGTCGCCGATCAAGACTGGGTTGTTCTTTGTGCGCCGGGAAAGGACCTGGATCACCCGCCGGATCTCTTCATCCCGCCCGATGACGGGGTCGAGCTTTCCAGAGGCGGCATCCTTCGTAAGATCCCGCCCGTAGCGTTCCAGGGGAGGGGCTTGTTTTTCCCCTTCTTCCATCTCCATTCCCATTCTCTCTCCTACTCTTAGTTTTACATTAACTAGCACTCATATATATAGAGTGCTAATACATCTATAACTATATACCTTGTTGTTTGTTCTGTCAATAGGACTTAGTAGCGAAGGATCCCTGAGAACTCTTTTTGGAGACGGTCCAGGATTTTCTGGTGGGCCGCCTGAATTTCAGCCTCGGTCAGGGTGCGGTCGCCGTCGAGGAACTTTAGCCGGATCGCCAGGCTTTTCTTTCCCTGAGGGACCTGCGTCCCCTGATAAAGGTCAAACAGCTCCAGGCTTTTCAGAAGCGGGAGCCCCTCTTCGCGGATCGCGGCGGAGATTTTTTCGTACGGGATCTCCTGCGAAATCAGGATGGCCAAATCCCTTTGAACCGGCGGGACCTTGGGCAAGGGCTCTGTCTTTGGAATGAATCGCCCGGCCGCCAGGTACGGTTCGAGGTCCAGCTCGGCATAGGCCAGGGAAATCTGCTCCGGGATCTCGAACGCCGCCGCCACGGAAGGATCCACAATCCCCAACCGGCCGACCGGCTTCCCGGAAAGCTTAAGCAAGATCCCCGGCTCCGGAGCCCCGCTCGGGGCGGGAACCTCCTCCAACGAAAAATTTAAGCGCTCCCGCAAAAGCTGAAGGATCCCTTTCAGATGAAAAATCCCGAGCGGCTGCTTGGGCTGCCCCCAGGAAGGAGCGGAGATCCCGCCGACCAGAAGGCCGAGCATCCTTGTTTCAATCGGATAGCCCGGAGGGGGTCCCTCCCCGCTCGTTCCAAACACACTGCCGATTTCAAACAGGCGGAACTCTTCGCTCGTTTTCCAACTGAAGTTCCGGGCCACCGCCTGAAGCGCCCCGACGAGCAGCGTGTTGCGCAGCACCGCCTGCTCGAGACTAAGCGGGTTCTTCAGCTCGACGACACCGCGACCGAACATGGATACTTTTGCGGGATCTTGCGGGTGCAGCAGGCTGTAGCCCATGATCTCCTGCAGGCCGGCGGCGGCCAGCAGGCGGCGCAGCTGCATCTCCCGTTCCACGCTCGTATCTTCCAGCGGATCCGGCTGGACCGGGCGGCGAGGAAGGGGGGGCAGCGACGGAACGCAGCGGTCGTATCCGAACAGACGGGCCAGCTCCTCGTGAAGATCCTCTGGGATCTTTAAGTCCGCTCTCCAGGAGGGAGGCTGCACCGCCCAATTCCGGCCGCTCGCCCGGACCTGGCAGCCGATGTGCTGCAGGAAACGGCGCTGCTGGCCGGCGGAGATCTTCATGCCGAGGATCTCCTGCGCTTTCTTGGGACGCAGCGGGATCGTCGGGGAGGGCATTCCCGCCTGCCCGATGTCGGCAATTGAAACAACGGCACCTCCGGCAATACGCGTGATCCACCGGGCGGCCCGCACGGCCGCCGGCAGGACCATCTCCGGATCGACACCCCGCTCAAACCGGTAGGAGGAATCGGTAGAGAGCTTGGCGATCCGGGCGCCGCGGCGTATGAGGGACGGCTGAAACCCGGCCGACTCCAACAGCACGCGGCGGGTGTTGGGGGTGATCTGCGTAAGGAGGCCTCCCATCACGCCGGCCAGCGCCACCGGTTTTTTAGCGTCGGCGATTACCAGCTGGTCGGCCGTCAGCGCGCATTCGTTCCCATCGAGCAATCTCAGTTTTTCGCCCGCCTTGGCCCGACGCACCCGGATCTGCCCGCCTTCCAGCCTGTCCAGATCGAACGCGTGCAGCGGCTGGCCCAGCTCCAGCAGGCAGAGGTTGGTCACATCCACAATGTTGTTGATGGAGCGAAGGCCCATCTTTTCCAGCCGCTTCACCATCTCCGGCGGGCTGGGGCGTGCCTCCACCCCCTCGATGACGATGCCGATGTAGCGGCGGCAGCCTTCCGTATCCTCGATCGTCACCGGGAACGGGGCTGCCTGTTCGCCGCGCGGCAGCTGGAACTCCCGCGAGAGCCAGCGGGGGAACCGGAACGTCCGGCCCAGGACCGCCGCAGTTTCGCGTGCCAGCCCCAGGTGGCTCAAGCAATCGGCGCGGTTCGGGGTGACTTCGGCCTCAAACAGCCAGTCCCCGTCCGCGGCCTCGAGGCGGTTGACCTCCAGTCCTCCGAGCGTCAGCCGCTGGGCCAGCCGTTCCGGCGGGACCGACAGCTCGATGAATTCCTTCAGCCAGGAGAGCGAATAGCGCATCGGTTTAAGGGAACTGCCGTAGGAATCTCAGGTCGTTTTCGTAAAAGAGGCGGATGTCTTCGACGCCGTGCAGCAGCATCGCGATCCGCTCTACTCCCATGCCGAACGCGAACCCGACGGTGCCGGCCGGGTAGCCGACCGCCTTGAAAACCTGCGGGTGAACCATGCCGCAACCGAGGATCTCAAGCCACCCCTTGCGGCCGCAGACACGGCATCCACTCCCGCTACAGAAGATGCAGGCCAAATCCCCCTCGGCGCTCGGCTCCGTGAAAGGGAAATGGTGCGGGCGAAACCTCAGGCGGGCCGAGGAGCCGAACATCCCCTGCGCCCAGGAGGCCAGCACCCCTTTCAGGTCCCCAAACGTGAGGCCCGGCGCTACTGCCAAACCCTCCACCTGATGGAATTGGAAACAGTGCGTCGCGTCCACGGCGTCGGGGCGATAGACCCGGCCCGGCACCACCACCTGGAACGGAGGAGGGTGGCTCTTCATAAAACGGATCTGCACCGGAGAGGTATGGGAGCGCAGTAGGGCGGGTGCCGTGCCGACGGCCGTTTTGAGATAAAAGGTATCGAAGTTTTCCCGGGAGGGATGTTCCGCCGGGATGTTGAGAGCCTCAAAATTGTTGAACTCCGTCTCCACCTCCGGCCCCTGCACGGCGGGGAACCCCAGCGACTGGAAGATTTCCAGGATCCGCTCTAGGGTCTGGCTGAGCGGGTGGAGCCGGCCCGCCTGAGGCACATGGCCCGGCAGCGTGAGATCCTGCTTGGGCCGGCTTGGGACCGGGCCCGTTTGAAGCGAAACGGTCCTCTCCGCGAGGGCTTCCTCCAGCCGGCGCTTTACCTCGTTGAGTTGCTGCCCCAGCCGCGATTTCTCCGCCGGGGACTGGGCGGGGTCCTTCAGCGCGGCGAAACGCTCTGTCAGCGCCCCCTTCCGGCCCAGGTATTTGACGCGCAACAGCTCCAGCGCTTTTGAATCCTTCGCGCCGGAGAGCGCCTGCAGCGCTTCCTCCTGAAAGGAGTCGAGCTCCACGGAAATTATTTGGAGCTCTTCGCCAGCTCCACCAGCTCCTTGAACGCCGGCGCGTCCGTGGCGGCCATGTCCGCCAGGATCTTCCGGTCCAGCGTCACGTTGGCCGCTTTCAGCCCCGCGATGAACCGGCTGTACATCATCCCCTCGGCTTCGCAGCCGGCCCGGATCCGGGTGACCCAAAGCCGGCGGAAGTCCCGCTTTCGCGCCTTCCGGTCCCGGGTGGCGTAGGCCATCCCCCGGAAGACCGTTTCCCTCGCGCGCCGGACCAGCTTCGAGCGCTTCCCCCAGGCCCCCTTCGCCTTCTTGAGCAGCCGCTTGGTTCGCTTGCGGCTGGAAACTGCATGCTTAACGCGAGCCATCTTTAGTTCTCCTTTTAGCTGTACGGAAGCAGCTGTTTGATTCGGTGCTTATCCGATTTGCTGACGAGGGCGGGGCGCCGGAGTCTGCGCATCCGGTTGGCGGCCCGCCGGGTCAGCAGGTGGCTGCGGTTCGCGCGCCCCCGCTTTATGTTTCCCTTGGCATTGATCTTGAATCTCTTGGCGGTCGCCCGCCGTGTTTTCATCTTCGGCATCGGTTCTCCTTCTACTTCGGTGTTAATGTCATGAAGATAAACCGCCCTTCCTGCATCGGCGGGCGCTCCACGGTGGCCACAACGGCGATGTCCACCTGAAGGCGGTCCAGCAGCCGCCGCCCGAACTCCTGGTGGGCCATCTCCCGCCCGCGGAACACGAGCGTCACTTTCACTTTGTTGCCGCGCTTCAAGAACTTGACCAGAGATTTCAGCTTCGTCTGGTAGTCGTGGTCGTCAATCTGCGGACGGAACCGCAGCTCTTTGAGTTGCGTCTGCCGCTGGTGCTGCCGATTCTCCCGCTCTTGCTTTTCCTTGGCGTAGAGAAATTTCGCGTAGTCCATCACCCGGCAGACCGGAGGATTCGCCTGAGGGGCGATCTCAACCAGGTCCAGCCCCGCCTCGACCGCCTTCTTCAGCGCCTCGGCGATGGCCACGATCCCTACCTGCTCCCCCTCGGCCCCAATTAACCGCACATCCTTCGCCCGAATCCTGTCATTCACCCGAGCCTGGATCGAGCTGCTGCTGTTCCGGCTACCGTAATCTCTAATCAGCGCGTCTTTCCTCCTTGATCAACGTTTTTCCTCGATCTCGCGGGCCAGGCGGGCCGTGAAATCGGCCAGCGCCATCGCCCCAAGATCGCCCTCCCTGCGGGCCCGAACCGCCACTTGGGCGGCCTGGGCCTCGCGCTTGCCGACCACGAGCATGTAAGGGATCTGACTCAACTGCGCGTCCCGGATCCGGGACTGCATCGTTTCTTTCCGGTCGTCCAATTCCACCCGCACGCCGCTTTTCACCAATTCCTCACGCACCTCGCGAGCGTACACGGCCTGGTCCTCCGAAATCGGGATCACCACCGCCTGCACCGGTGCCAGCCACGCGGGGAAGGCACCCCCGTGATGCTCGATCAGCGTGCCGATGAACCGCTCGATTGAGCCGAAGATTGCCCTGTGGATCATCACCGGCGCCGCTTCGGTCCCATCATCCTCCGCGTACTTCAGGTTGAACCGCTGCGGCAGCACAAAGTCCAGTTGCGCGGTCGCGCACTGCCAGTACCGGCCGATCGAGTCCTTCACGTGCACGTCGATCTTCGGCCCGTAGAAGGCGCCGGAACCGGGGCTGAGCTCGTAGGGGATCTTGCTTTCTTTAAGCACCCGTTCCAAAATCTCCTCCGCCTTTTTCCATTGCTCCTCGTTTCCGAGGAACTCCGGCGGGCGGGTGCTCATCTCCACCTTGTATTCGGCGAATCCAAAATCTTTGAAAACTTCTTTGACAAATTCCAGGATGCCGGTTAGCTCCGATTCCAGCTGGTTCAGCCGGCAGAAGATGTGGGCGTCGTCCTGCGTGAATCCCCTCACCCGCAGCAGCCCGTGCAGCACGCCGGACTTCTCGTTCCGGTAGACGGTGCCCAGCTCGAAGAGCCGTAGCGGGAACTCCCGGTAGCTGCGCAAGCTGGACTGGTAGATCAGGATGTGGCCGGGGCAGTTCATCGGCTTGACGCCCCACTCCTGCTCGTCCTCCGTCTTAAAGATGTACATGTTCGGCTTGTAATGCTCGTAATGGCCGGAGCGAATCCAGACGTTGCTGCGGATCACGTGCGGCGTGATCACCGGCTGGTACCCGCGCGCCGCGTGCTGCTTGCGGGAATAGTCCTCGATCAAATGCCGCAGCGTCGCCCCACGCGGCTGGTAGAAGACGAACCCGGCCCCCGCCTCCTCGAAGATTGAGAAGAGTTTCAAGGCCACCCCCAGCTTGCGGTGGTCCCTCTTCTTCGCCTCTTCGCGGGTCGTGAGGAACTCGTCGAGTGTTTTCTTGTCAAAGAACGCCGTGCCGTAGATCCGGGTGAGCATCGGGTTCTTCTCGCTGCCGCGCCAGTAGGCGCCGGCCAGCGAGAGCAGCTTCACCGCCTTGAGCTCCCCCGTGCGATTTAGGTGCGGCCCCTCGCACAGGTCCGTGAAATCCCCGTCGGTGTAAATGGAAACCGACGAGTCCGGGATCCCCTGGATGATCTCCAGCTTGAACCGCTCCCCTTGCTCCTTGAAGTAGCTCTCCGCCTCCGGCTTGGTCATCTCCGACCGGACAAAAGGGAAGTCGGCTTTAATGATCTTCTCGATCTCCGCCTCAATCTTCGGCAGATCTTCCTCGGTCAGCGGCGTTTCGGGCTCCAAATCGTAGTAGAAGCCCTCCTCGATCGGCGGACCGATCGCGAGCTTGGTCTTGGGCCAGAGCCGTTTGACTGCCTGCGCCAGCACATGCGCCGCGCTATGCCTTAATTTATGCAGATCGTCTGTCATTAAAGTGGTGGGCCCAAGAGGACTCGAACCTCTGACCTCTTCCATGTCAAGGAAGCGCTCTAACCAACTGAGCTATGAGCCCGCAGGTTTTCAAAAATCAGTTCGTGCCGGGGGCGGGAATCGAACCCGCAAGCCCTTTCGAGCACAAGATTTTAAGTCTCGCGCGTTTGCCAATTTCGCCACCCCGGCCAACAGATCCTCGGCCAAACAAACAGGTGCGGGTCGGAATCGAACCGACGAATAACGGTTTTGCAGACCGTTGCCTTGCCACTTGGCTACCGCACCGGAAGAAAAAGAGGGAACCGGAATCAACGGGGCAGAGAGGCCAGCACTTCTTCCACGCAGTCCAAGATCCGGGCGGCCAGGACCTGTTTCTTAAGGGAGCGAAACCCCTTGGCGGCGCCGCGCCGTTTGAGGATCGCCCCCTCGACCGGCTCGTCGCCGAAGGGACCGCGTCCACGCTGGTCCGGAAAATACCGGGTAGCCACAATCGCGTCCAGGTCCTTCGTTTTCAGTTTGGCGCGGGCGTTGGGCATCAGGTTCTGAGTTTCAAGCGCGAAGCCGATCACCGCCTGCGTCGGCTTGCGGTGGCTGGCGGCGTCGGCCACGATGTCCGGGTTCTCCACCAGATCCAACTGCCAGAGCCTCAAGGATCCGGCGACGCCGGAGCGTTTAATCTTCTGGTTGGCCACCCGCAGCGGCCGGAAATCGCCCACCGCGGCTCCCATGATCAGCGCGTCCATCTTCGGGAATGTCTTGCTCACTGCTTGATGCATCTCGGTGGCCGTCTCAACAGAGATCTTCCGGACCTTGGGCGGGCAAGGGAGCTCCGTCGGACCGGAGATCAGGACCACCTGGTGGCCGCGCGCGCGGGCTATCTTCGCCATCGTGTAGCCGAGCGTGCCGGTGGAGTAGTTGGAGATGAACCGGACCGGATCGAGCGGCTCCCGTGTGGGGCCGGCGGTGATCAACAGTTTGTAGCCGCGCCGCTTCATCTCTTCTTACCTCCCTTGATCCGGCGGCGAACCGCCGCCAGGATCTCCTGGGTTTCCGCGATGTGCCCGAGCCCTACCTCACGACAGGCCAGCTCGCCGTGAGCCGGCCCTACAAATTCGTAGCCGAGTTTTTTCAGCTTCGCGATGTTTTCCCGCGCCACCGGGTGCTCATACATCCGGGTGTTCATCGCCGGCGCCAGGATCACCGGTGCCTTCGAGGCGAATAGGATGCCGGTCAGCAGGTCGTCGCAAATCCCGTTGGCCAGCTTGCCGATCAGGTTCAGCGTGGCCGGGGCCACCAGGATGAGTTTCGCCTGCGCCGACAGCGAGGTGTGCAGCAGCTCCCACTCCTCCGGCGCCTCGAACAGATCCGTGGTGACCCGGTTGCCCGACAGGGTCTGGAACGTCAGCGGTGTGACGAACTTCGCCGCTTCTTTCGTCATCACCACGTGGACCCGCGTGTCCGGGTCCTTGCGCAGGGCGCTGACCAAATCGCAGGCCTTGTAGCAGGCGATCGAGCCGGTCACCCCGACGACAATTTCAGTCACTCTTGGCCTTGCTCTTCTTGATCCGAACCCCAATCTTACCCTCGGCGATTTCCCGGAGCGCCCCCAGGGCCGGCTTTTCCTTGCCGCCTCCCGTCACCAGTTTTGGGGACCCTTCGCTCAGCTCCAGCGCCCGTTTCGCCGCCACGATCACCAGCTTGTAAACGGAACCCCCTTTTTCCAACAGTTTCTCCATCGGAATCACCTGCCTTATCTCTAGACTCATGAGTTCCCTCGTTTTTTCTCCACGCGATGGTGCTCAGCCCGGAGGATCGCTTCCACCGCCGCCACTGCTTCCGGCAACCGGTCGTTCACCACAGCGTAATCGTATTTCTCAACTTCCTTGAGCTCTTTTCGCGCCAGCCGCAGCCGCTCCCGGATCTGCGCCGGCGTTTCAGTCGCGCGCCGCAGCAGCCGCTGCCGCAGCACCTTGAGGGACGGGGGCAGCAAAAAGACGGTCGTCGCCGGAAGGTGGCCGCGCCGGATCTGCCGGGCGCCCTGGATGTCGATCCCCAGCAGGACGTCCTTGCCGGCCTTGAGCGCCTTCTCGATGGGGCCTTTCGGCGTGCCGTACCAGTTCCGCAGCACGCGGGCATACTCCAGAAATTTTCCCTGCGCGATTCCCCGCCGGAACTGGGCCTGACTGAGAAAGATGTAATCCTTTCCGTTGCGCTCACCGGCCCTCGGGGGGCGGGTGGTCGCCGAAACGGAACGGACCCGGTTGCGGTCCTTGCTCAAAAGCGCCCAGAGCATCGTGGTCTTGCCGCTGCCCGACGGGGCGGAGAGCACGAACAACCGCCCGCGCTTACTCAACGTTGGCCGCCTGCTCCCGCAGTTTTTCGATCTGGCCCTTGAACTCCACCACCCAGCGGCTGACCTCCGGGTCCCGGAGCTTGGTCCCCAGCGTGTTGATTTCCCGCTGGAGCTCCTGCGCCAGGAAATCCAGCGTACGGCCGGGGCTGGCTTGCTCCCCTTTCTTGGCCGACGCCACGGGCTTTCCGGCCACCGCGCTCCGGAGGGCCACGAAATGAGAGGCGAGCCGTTCGAGCTCTTCGTTGACATCGGTGGACTGCACCATCACCGCCGCTTCACGGGCCACGATCTCCGCGGCCGGCACGTCCTTCCCGGCTTGCTGCAGCGCGGCTTCGATCCGCTCCGCCAGCCGTTTCTGCAGATCCCCCTGCGCCGATGGAACCCGCCGGCGGATCCGGCCGGCCAAGTCCTCAAAGATTTCGATCCTCTGCCGCAGCATCTTTTCCAGGCGGCCTCCCTCGTCCCGGCGCATCTTCACCGCGCCGGCCAACGCGAGGGAGACAGCTCGCTCAACAAGTTTCCAGACGGACGCCGTTGAAACACCACTGCGCTCCGACACGGTGACCACCTGCGGAAGGCCAAGGACCGTTTCCAAGGAAACCGCGCCCGGGAGCCCCAAACCCTTGCGCAGCCCTTCCAATTGGTGGTGATACTTGCGGGCCAGCTTTTCCTGGAACACCACCGTTGCCGGCTCTCGCGCGCCACGCAGGGACACCGAAACCCGCACCTGGCCCCGGGCCATCGCCCGGCCCACCATCGCCCGCACGTTTTCCTCAAAAGCCTGGAATCCTTCGGGCAAACGGCAATCCACCTCGAGAAAACGGTGATTGACGCTGCGGATTTCGACGGCCGCTCGGCCCGAGCCCGGCAGGTCCGTCTCGGCCCGGCCGAAGCCGGTCATGCTGGTCAACACAGGTCGACTAAGACCATTCCCGGACGGTGACTTCTTTTTTCGCTTTCTTCGTGGGATAGATATCGATGATGATTTCGTCGGGCTGGAACCAGAGCTTGATCTCCCGCTCCGCTTCCAATGGATCGCTCGAGGCGTGGACGACATTTTCAAAGAGCCCGGTGGTCCGGATCCTTCCGAACGAACCCCGGATCGAGGTCGGAGAGGCCTTCTCCGGATTCGTCTCGCCGGTCAGTTCCCGGACTTTCGCGATCGCGTCTTCCCCCCAGTAAATCAGCGCCATCACCTTCCGGCGTTCGTGAAGCTCCCCCTGGAGGTACTGGATCAGTTCGTTAAAGAAGGGTTGGCCCTTCAAATGGGCGTAGTGCTGCTCCGCGATCTCCCGCGTGGCACGGCAGACCTTTCCGGCGACGATTTCCAGCTTCGTCTCGGACAGACGGGTCAAGATGTTCCCCGTGAGGGAACGGATCAGCCCATCCGGTTTGATTAAAACCAGCGTTTGTTGGATCATGGGGAAACCTTAATTATAAGGGCTATGTAAATTTTAAGTCAACCGGGCAATTAAGCGGTCCAGATCCTTGAGAGAAAAGTAGGCCACCCGGATCCACCCTCTTGTCCTTCCGTGAAAAATCCTCACCCTCGTTCCGAGCGACCGCTCCAGCTTCTGCTCGGCCGCCGCCAGGTGCGGGTCCTTCGCCTTCGGCCGGCGGGATTTCTCTTCCCCAGCGGTGGTCTGCCGGACAATCTGCTCGATCTGCCGTACGGAAAGCCCATTGGCGATCGCCCGCTCCGCCAGCTGCAACTGGCTTTTCTGCGATTCCAGTGCCAGCAGGGCCCGGGCATGCCCCCAGGAAAGCCGGCCGGCGGCAACCGCTTCCTGCACCTTCTCGGCCAGTTTCAACAGCCGCAGCGTGTTCGCTACGGTGGCCCGGTCCTTCCCGACGGAGGAGGCAACTTGCTCCTGCGTTAACCCAAACTCCTCCTGGAGCCGCTGGTAAGCTTTGGCCTGCTCGATTTGGTTGAGATCTTCCCGCTGGAGATTCTCCACCAACGCCAGCTGAAGCGCGTCACGGTCCCCGACTTCCCGGATAACCGCTGGAGCTTCGGTCTCTCCAAGAGACTTTAGGGCCCGAAACCGTCTCTCTCCAGCAATTAATTCATATTTAGGTCCATCTACTCCACTATCTTGTGATTTCCTAACTAAAAGTGGGTAAATCAAACCACTTTGACGTATAGAATTGGCTAATTCATGGATAGAAGACTCATTGAACGCTTTCCGAGGCTGGAAGCGATTCAGACGGATGGACTGCAGAGGGATTTTCTGGATCTCCTGCTGTGCTAATGGGCCGCTCTCCGGAATCAACGCTCGAATCCCTTTCCCCAATCCTCGCATCTCCGACATGGATCCTCTCCTTTATGGTCTTGGCCAACTGGTGATAAGCTTGGGCGCCCGGCGAACCGGGGTCGTACAAGGCAATCGGCAAACCACGGCTGGGAGCTTCGCTCAGACGAACCGACCGTGGGATCACTACGTCATACACCTTAGAACCGAAGAATTTCCTGGCCTCGTCAATCACATCGTTGGTTAACCGGGTCCGGAAATCGGCCATGGTCAGCAGGATCCCCTCAATCACCAATCCCGGGTTCAAGCTGCCCTGGACCATCCGGACGGTCTCTAGGAGCTGGCTCAAACCTTCCAGCGCGTAATACTCGCATTGCAGGGGGATCAGAACCCCATCGGCGGCGGTCAGCGCGTTCACCGTCAGCATTCCCAAGGAAGGCGGCCCATCGATCAGAATCAGATCGTATTCCGCCCGGACCGGATCCAGCGCTCTCTTAAGGAGGGTCTCGCGAGACGGCAGGCCGATCATTTCCACCTCCGCGCCGCTTAAAGAAACCTGCGAGGGAACCAGATCCAGGTGGGGAATTTGTGTTTTCAAGATGGCAGACCGAAGAGAGGTCTGCTCCAAGAGAACCGGGTAGATGCTCTTCTCGATTTTTTTCTTATCGATCCCCAGGCCGCCGGTGGCATTTGCCTGCGGATCCAGATCCACCAGAAGGACGCGGACCTTGCCGAGCGCCAGCTCGCTCGCCAGATTTACAGCGGAGGTGGTCTTCCCGACCCCTCCTTTTTGATTACAGACGGCAATTGTTCTAGCCATGTTCCACGTGGAACATTCGTTCTCTAGGCGCGCGCTTTTGCGATCCGATCGGCCGCAAACTGCTGTGCCACCGTGAGAACGGAGTTGATGACCCAGTATAGCATGAAGCCTGAGGGGAGGCCGTAGAAAAGGACCATGAAAACCAGTGGGAAAATTTTCATCATCCCTTGCTGCGCCTTCTGTTCCTCGCTCATCTCACCAACAGGCGGCTGCATGCCGGCTTGCTGGAAATAGGTGGCCACCGTGGCCACGATCGGAAGGATATTTAGGCGGTTCCCGATAAAGGGGATCTCAAACGGAAGGGGCATCATCCCGTCCGGAGCGGCAAGGTCCTTGATCCAGAGAAATTCGGCTCCCCGAAGCTCGGGTGCCCGGGTGAGCACCTGGAAAAGGGCGATGTAGATCGGCATGGTAAAAAGCAGCGGGAGACATCCGATGCACCCGCTGGCTGGATTCACCCCGTGCTTCTTATAGAGCTGCATCAGCTCCCGGTGCATCTGGTCCGGGTTGTTTTTATGCTCCTGCCGGAGCCGGGCTTCTTGGGGCTTGACAGCCGCCATTTTCTTCATCGTCTGCGCGCTAATCCACCGGCTATACCAAGTCAGCGGAGAGAAGGGTACCCAAACCGCAAGACTGAGAAGACAAATTGCTAACCCATAATTATGTAATAGGTTATAGCTCCATCCCAGGAAACCCAATAGCATTCTGGAGACCCCTGAAAAGGCTCCAAAAGAGAGGGCCTCCTCTAACCCGGCCTTACGCAGATCCACCAGTGACATCGGCCCCGCATAGAGCGGAAATTCCCATTCTTTTTCCCCTCCCGCCGGGATCTCCTGGTTGGACAGGTCAAGAACTCCAATCGACCCGGAGGCGGCCGGATGTTCCACGTGGAACATCCCCTCTTTTCCGGTCATCTGCACGATGACCACGTGAGATTTCCCCTGGGAAGCCACCCAGTCCGGCGTTCCGTCAAACCGCTTCTGTTGCCCTTTTCCAACGGAGATCGAGCTGGTTTTCCCGGCCAGATGCAGGGAGGCGCCGGTTTCCGAAGGTTTCCCCGAAACGACAGGCGCGTGAAGGGGACGATAAACGATCACCTGGAGATCGGCCTTCTTTGGTTTCGAAGAAGTATTGATCACTTTAATGCGGCACTGAAGCCGGTGGGAACCCTCTTCGGGACGAATCCATCGAAGAACCCGCAAACCCTCCGTCCCAAGGAGGCCTTCGCTAAAGAGCCCGCCCGCCTCGAGCCGGCTCTGGAGAGGAACCGGCTCGGGATTCACCGGGCCTGACCGGATCTCCATCAGCCCGGGAGTCGCGTGTTCCAAGAGAATCTCCTGGTCTAGCTTCAGCATCCCGATGCCGCTGCCCGATTCTCCGATCCCCAGCGTGAATCGGCCCAGAGTGAACTCCTCCGTCTTTTCTACAGGCTTCCCGACGAGAAGGGCCGGTTTTGTCTCCGTTCCGACCACTGGAGGCTGGTTGATGGGCAGCCTCTCCGGAGGCATCAGCGTGGACCATATTCCCAGAATCGCGGCAATCAAGATAAAGGCGACCAGCAATCTCTGTTCCTGTTTCATCGGTTCTCCAGTTCGGGAAGATCCATTCCACCCGGGTTCCAGGGATGGCAACGAAGCAGCCGGCCGGCGGTCATTCTAAGACCGGGAAACGGACCGTGGAGCTTGATCGCCTGTTGCGCGTAGACAGAGCAGGTGGGATAAAACCGGCAAGGGGAAGAGATCCCAAAAAACCTCGCGACGGTCCGGTAAATCCGGATTCCCATCATCAAAAACGCTGTGAATATCGACCGCATAATTCTATAAGTTCTTTATTTACAATATGATACGATTTTATAGGGCCTCGGGGAACGACGGCTAACCAATCGAATCCTGTCTGGATTTTCTTCGGGTTTCTCCGGAATGCCTCCCGCAGCCAGCGTTTGATGCGGTTACGTTCCGGCGCGTTTTTCGCGACACCTCTTCGGATGGAACAGGCGAACCGGCTAATTCCACGGCCGTTGGGCAACACCTTGAGGAGGAGAACTTCTCCCCGGAGGTTTTTCCCCTCTCTCAGTAAACGCTGAAGATCGGGGCCGGAGAGTCGCCGGGCGCGGCCGAATCTCTCCTGTCCTGTGGGCAATTACGGGATGAGTCTGCGCCGGCCTTTTTTCCGGCGGCGCTGTAGCACGCGCCGCCCGGTTTTTTGGGACATGCGCTTTCGGAAGCCGTGTTTGTGCTTTCGCTTGATGTTGGACTTGTTCGTGAGCTTTTTCTTCACGCGCGCATTGTATCAGCGGCGTCGGATGCTTGTCAAACAAACCGCACCGTGTTACACTCTCTCAGTTTATCCTCCTGAAAAATCCCTAATGAATTGCTTGGACGTAAACCTTTGGCATCAGGCGCTGGCTCAAATCCAGAGCGAACTTCCTAGCCAAGCCTACGAGACTTGGTTTCAGCCGACGCGGGCCGTTTCATCGACGGAGACTTCGCTGATTGTGGAGGTCCCCAGCCCTTTCTTCCGGGACTGGCTGACCAGCCATTACAGTGAGGTGATCGGCCGGACCCTGCAATCGCTCACTCGCTCCGACGTGAAGGTGGAATACGCGATCGCCTCCGCCGAAAGCGCGCCGGTCCTGGTGGGCGTGACACCCGCGGTTTCCGCTTCGCCCGTGCCGGCGTCAGTTTGGCCGCACCGGGAGGCTTCCGCGCCGGCCCCTTTTTCGCTGAACTCCCGCTACACGTTCGACCAGTTTGTGGTCGGGCTGTCGAACCGGTTCGCTCACGCGGCGGCGCTCGCCATCAGCGAATCCCCGGCGAAGGTCTACAACCCGCTGTTCATTCAGGGCGGTGTGGGGTTGGGGAAAACGCACTTGATGCAGGCGATTGGCCACCGGATCCGGGAAAAGTTCCCGCAGGCCAAGTGCCTGTACCTCTCCAGCGAGAATTTCACGAACCAACTGATCTCCGCCATCCAGAACCGCTCCATGGCCTCTTTCCGGGACCGGTTCCGTTCTGTGGACGCGCTTCTCGTCGATGACATCCAATTTATCGGCGGAAAAGAGGCGACTCAGGAAGCGTTCTTCCACACCTTCAACACGCTGTACGACGCCCACAAGCAGATCGTAATCTCGGGTGACCATTCACCCAAGGAGCTACGCGGTGTCGAGGAGCGTTTGGTTTCCCGCTTTGAGTGGGGTTTGGTGACAGATGTCCAACCCCCGGATCTGGAAACCCGGGTAGCGATCGTCCGGAAAAGGCGGAGGCTCAAGGCTGTCAGGTGCCGGACCCGGTCACGCTTTTTGTTGCGGAGCGAGTCACCTCCAATATCCGCGAGTTGGAGGGGGCCTTAAACCGGGTGATTGCTTATTCGGTGCTGACCGGTCGGGTTATCTCCCTCTCTATGGCCCAAGAAGTGCTCAAGGGGATCGTCGCGGAGAACGCCCGTACCGTGACGATCGAGAAGATCCAAAAAGTGGTGGCTGGATATTTTAAAGTTTCCCAGTCTGATTTTAAAGGGAAGCGGCGATCCAAGGAGATTTCGTTTCCACGCCAAGTCGCGATGGCTCTCTGTCGCGAGCTAACGGATGCTTCCCTGCCAGCCATTGGTGAAGCGTTTGGTGGAAGAGATCACGCCACGGTCTTATATGCTTGCCGGAAGATGAAGGAGGAAGAATCCCGTGGCGGAAAGATAAAGGACATTTTTGGCTCACTGCGGGAAGGGTTTCGATGATTGTTGAAAGTTTGTGGAGTCCTTGTTTTCTGTTGTTCGATTGTTTTGTTTGTTAGCCGTTTGGCTAGTTTTACACAGGGTGTTTTAAATCATAAAACTATTAAAATAAACAAGTTACGGAGTTTTACACAGTTTAAACAGGGCTTATGATTATTACGGTTATCTATATAACTTAATAACACTAAGGACATTCGTAATGAAACTGCGTGTTTCTAAAGAAAATCTATTAAAGGCGTTACAGACGGTTTACCCCGTAGTTCCCTCTAGGAGTACTCTCCCTATTCTGTCCCATCTCTTAATTGAGGCCAGAAAAGAGGGTGTGCAAGTAACCGGGACGGATTTAGAGCTTGGGATTTCCACACTAGCACCGGCCGAGGTATCAGAAGAGGGCGCGATCGCGGTTCCCGCGAAGAGATTTATGGATCTCATTAAAGAACTACCCAATGATTCTCTACAGATAACGGCCCGGAAGAACCAACAGATGAGTATAGAGTGCGGGAGAGGATCGTTTAAGATTTTAGGTCTCCCCAAAGAAGAGTTTCCGAAGATGCCGGTTTCGGGTGGGCAAGACACCCTAGTGATTGATCAAGGTGTCCTACAAGCCATGTTGTCTCTCACAACCTTCTCTGTTTCAAAAGACGAGTCCCGGTACGTATTAACCGGCGTCTTGTTTTCCACTCGCAAAGGCTGGCTCCGGCTGGTTTCTACGGATGGCCGGCGGATGGCCATGGTAGACCGGGAGGCTAAAAGCGCGCCCACAGGTGATTCCCAGAGAATTGTTCCGGAGAAAGCGGTGGCAGAGCTGCTCCGGTTGTTGGGGGATGGCCCGACAGTCCAGGTTTCACTCAAAGAGAGCCAAATCACTTTTGATCTAGGGAATACAGTTGT
>JAUSCU010000081.1 GCA_030651065.1 Candidatus Omnitrophota bacterium
CCATCTTATCCTGCATCACGGCGGTCAATCGCTCTAGCCCCATGCCGGTATCAATGTTCTTGGCCGGCAGCGGCGGCAGCGACCCGTCGGGCTGGCGGTCAAACTGCGT
This sequence comes from Candidatus Omnitrophota bacterium, assembly GCA_030651065.1. Taxonomy (GTDB): domain Bacteria; phylum Omnitrophota; class Gorgyraeia; order 1-14-0-20-64-10; family 1-14-0-20-64-10; genus JAUSCU01. The sequence goes on from JAUSCU010000081.1 coordinate 110, forward strand.
AAAGACCAGGTTCCAGACCTCGACGAACCGGCCGCACTTACAACCGGGGTTGCAACCCTTTGGGTCCGGGCAGGTTTTTCCCGGCATCGGCCGCCCGGTGTCATAATGAAGTTCCGAGCAGGGCCCGCAGGGGCCGTTCGGCCCGTCGGCCGGGGCGTTGGACGGCCAGAAGTTGTCCTTGGCCCCCATCCGGACAATTCGCTCCGGCGGCAGGCCGATCTCCTTCTTCCAGATCTCGGCAGCCTCCTCGTCCTGCTCGTAGACAGTGACCCAAAGCTTCTCTTTGGGGATCTTGAGCCGGACCGTCATGAACTCCCACGCCCAAAGACAAGCCTCTTTCTTGAAGTAATCCCCGAAGGAGAAATTCCCCAGCATCTCGAAGAAGGTCAGGTGGCTGGCGGTCTGCCCTACCTGCTCCACATCGCCCGTCCGGAAACATTTCTGGCAGCTGGCGGCCCGTTTCATGTCCCGCTTCAAACCCAGGAAGTAATCCTTGAACTGGTTCATGCCGGCGCCAGTGAACAAGAGGGACGGATCGTTGGCCGGGATCAGCGAGTCGCTGGGCATGACGGTGTGCCCCTTCGACCGGAAGAATTCCAAAAACTCTTTTCGCAGCTCAGCGCTTTTCAACAAGGCTCTCCCGGACCACTTTCCAAACCACATCGCTCGAAAACCCGCGGCGGCTTAAGAATCCGAACAGGCGCCGCTCGGCCGCCTGGCGGGACAATCCCTGAAGCGCCGCCACCCGGCGCCCGGCCGCCTCCCGCGCCCGCTCCAACTCATCTTTTCCCTGTGTGGCCGCCTGCACCGCTTCTTCCGCGAGAGCCGGGGCAATCCCCTTTTCCCGCAGGCGGTTCAGGATCAGGCGGCGGCCTACCGGTTTTTCGGCGGCCTGGGTCGCGGCGTAACGGGCAAATCGCGCGTCGCCTACTAAGCCAGTGCGGCGCATTTCTTCCACCACCGCCTGCACGGTCTCATCGCCGAACCCCTTCTCGGCAAGGCGGCCCTTGAGCTCCGCCTCAGAGCGGGGCCGGAACTTGAGCAGCCGCAGCGCGGCCGAACGGGCTTCATTCATGAAGCACGAAGTAACCGCGAGACGTCTTGACCAGCGCGTTCCCCTCCGCTTTGGAGGCCACTTCGGCGAACTCCTTCACCGACCGGACCGGCTGGCGGTTGATCTCGAACAAAGGCTCCCCCACCTGCAGGCCGGCCTGCTCGGCCGGAGAGTCCGCTTCCACGTTGCTGACAACAACCGCCCGGTCCTGGCCCACGTCAAGCTGCCGAGCCATTTCCGGCGTCAGGTCGCTCACCGTCAGGCCGCGCCAGCTCTTCTCGCCGTGCAGCTCCGATCCCTCCTGCGGCCGCTCGCCGATCTCGACACTTAGCTGGATCTCTTTGCCTGAGCGAATCACGGTCATCGGCGCCATCTCCCCCACCGTCATGCGGGCCACGCTGCGCAGCATCTCCCGAACGTTCTTGACCCGCTGCCCGCCTACCGAAAGGATCACATCCCCGTCCTTGAGTCCCCCCTTCTCGGCCGGCGAGTTCTCCATCCTACGGACTACGATGACCCCATCCTGCGATGGAAGGCCGAGGTGGGCTTTGAGCTCCTCGGTGATGTCCTGCACGCTGACTCCGAGCCAGCCGTACAGGATCTGCTTGCCCTGGATTAGGTCCCCGAGGATCCGCTTGGCCGCGTCCACCGGGATGGCGAAACCGATCCCCTGGTAGCCGCCGGTGGTGGAGAAGATCGCCACGTTGATGCCGATCACCTGGCCCTCCAGGTTCACCAATGGGCCGCCGCTGTTACCCGGATTGATTGCCGCGTCGGTCTGGATAAGATCGGAATAATCCCGCGCATCCCCGCCCAACTGCAGCGACCGGTGCAGCGCGGACACAACCCCCACCGTGATGGTGGGCTCCGTCCCGCCGACGGCCCACCCGAACGGGTTGCCCACCGCGATCGCCCACTGGCCCGCCTGGGCCGGGTCCGACTGCCCCAGATCCGCCGACGGCAGGTTCTTGGCGTCAATCTTGATCACCGCCAGGTCGGAGCGGGGATCGGCCCCCTTGATCTGGCCCTTGAACTCACGGCCATCCGGCAGCGTCACGGTCACCTTGTCGGCCCCATGCACCACGTGCTCGTTGGTGAGGATCAAACCCTCCGCATCGATGATCACGCCCGTGCCCAGGCCCCGCTGTTTGAATTCCCGCCGTGGCGCGTCGCCGTAAAAATCCCGGAAGAACCGCTCGAACAGGTCGTCATCGAACTCGAGGAACGGAGAATCGTCGCCGTCGCCGAACGGGGAGCGGCGCACGGTCACCCGCTGGGTCGTTTCCGTCGAGATCGAGACGACGGCCGGACCCACTTTCTTAGCGACCTCAATGAACCGCTGCTGAAGCTGCTCCGCGGCATCCAGGGTCTGGGCCCTCGACGGCGCCGGGGCGGCTATTAGAAAAACCAACGCGAGAAACCACAGGGTTTTTTTCATCGTCACCACTCCTTCCCATCAACTCTTGGAGCAAAACAGCGTGTCGCGAAACCACACGACACGCTGCTTGCGGAATGAAACCTTTTGCCTGGAGCGCTTTACGCGGAGGCGGGTTCGGGAGCCGCCAACGGACTCGCCGAGGCGACCGCTTCCCGCAGCTTGGACTCCAATTCCTTCAGCAGGTTCGGATTCTCCTTCAGGTAATGCCGGGCGTTGTCCTTGCCCTGCCCGAGCTTTACCTCGCCGTACGTCAGCCAGGTGCCGGCCTTCTGCAGCACGCCGGTCTGCGTGCCGATCTCGATCATGTCCCCGATCTTCGAGATCCCCTCCTCGTGCAGGAGGTCGAACTCGGCCTGGCGAAAGGGCGGGGCTACCTTATTTTTAACCACGCGGACCCGCACCCGGCTGCCGACCACCCGGTCCCCTTGCTTGATATGTTCGATGCGGCGGATGTCCAACCGGATCGAGCAATAGAACTTGAGCGCCCGCCCGCCGGGCGTGGTCTCCGGGTTACCGTACATGACACCGATCTTCTCCCGCAGCTGGTTGATGAAGATCAGGGCCGTCTTGGATTTTGAGATGGCGCCGGTGAGTTTTCGCATCGCCTGCGACATAAGGCGCGCCTGCAAACCCACGAAGCTGTCCCCCATCTCCCCCTCGATCTCCGCTTTCGGGACAAGGGCCGCCACCGAGTCCACCACCACCACGTCCACCGCGTTGGAGCGGATCAGCATTTCGACGATCTCCAACGCCTGCTCGCCGGTGTCCGGCTGGCTGATGAGGAGATCGTCCAGGTTGACGCCTAGCTTCTTGGCGTAGGTCGGGTCAAACGCGTGCTCCGCGTCAATGAAGGCGGCCACGCCTCCCTTCTTCTGCGCCTCGGCCACCACCGACAAGGTCAACGTGGTCTTACCGGAAGCCTCCGGCCCGAAGATCTCGGTGACCCGGCCCCGAGGCAGTCCGCCTATCCCCAACGCCGCGTCCAGAGAAAGGGACCCGGTCGACAACGCTTGGACGTCCACCTTGACCTGCTGGCCGAGCTTCATGATGGAGCCTTCCCCGAACTGCCGTTCGATCTGGGTCTGGGCCAGCTCCAGCGCCTTCATCTTGTCCCTATTTTCGGCCTTGTCGGCCTTCTCAACAGGTTGCTTCGCTTTGGTTTCGGTCGTGGTTTTAGACTTGGTTCGTAGCATGGTCTCCTCGGCAACTGGTGTCATTATAGCTCTCTCCTTTTCACGCGGTCAAGGTACCCACTTTTCACGGTCGATAGGATACGATTGTCTACATGATTTGTCAAGCATCAAATATTTTGTCGATTGCTGGGACGTTCAAAACCGGAACGCTTGGAGTATGATGGACGCATGAACGCCGAGGTCATCGCGATCGGAACGGAGCTGCTGCTGGGTTTCGTGGTCAACACCAACACCACATCTCTCGGCCGGATGCTCGCCAGGCTGGGGATCGACTGCACCCGCCAGGTGACCGTCGGGGACAACCCCGCCCGGCTGTCGGAAGCGATCCAGACGGCGCTCGGGCGGGCGGATCTGGTGATCACCTGCGGCGGGCTGGGACCCACGGTGGACGACGTGACGCTGGAGACAATCGGCCGGGCCACCGGGCGGCGGCTGATCCTGAACCGCCCGATCCTGCGCGGGATCGAAGCCCGGTTCAAACGGCAGAAGATCCGGATGCCGGCCTCCAACCGGCGGCAGGGGCTGCTGCCGGAGGGGGCAGTTCCCTTCCCCAATCAACTTGGGACAGCGCCCGGGTTTCTGCTGAGACTAAAAAACTCAAAGATCCTGGTGGCGCTGCCCGGCCCGCCGGCGGAGATGCTGCCGATGGTAGAGCAGCATTTGGTTCCCCGGCTGAAAAAACTTTCGGGCGGAAGGATTCTGCGCTCCCGCACATTGAAACTGACCGGCGCCACCGAATCGGAGGTGGACGCCAAGGTGCGGGACCTGCTGGCCCTGGAGGGGGCCGCCACCGTCGGGATTTACGCCCACCCAGGACAGGTGGACCTGCGGATCACCGCGAGCGGAGGCTCGGAGCGGGAGGTGAAGCGCCAAATCGCCACCGTCGAGCGCCGGATCCTGGCCCGCGTGAGGGGGCTGTTCTACGGCGCGGACGAGGAAACCCTGGAAGGGGTGGTCGGGCAGCTTCTGAAGAAAAACCGAAAAACACTCGCCGTGGCCGAGTCCTGCACCGGCGGACTGGTCTCGGAGCGGATCACCCGGGTCTCCGGTTCTTCCGCCTATTTCCTAGGGAGCGTGGTTTCCTATTCCAACGAAATCAAGAGCATCGGCCTCTCGGTGCCGCCGCTGCTCCTGCGCCGGCACGGCGCCGTCTCCCCTCAAATCGCCGGAGCGATGGCGGAAGGGACCCGCCGCCTGGCCGGATCTGATTTCGGATTGGCCGTGACTGGGATCGCCGGTCCAACCGGCGGCTCGAAGGCGAAACCGGTCGGTCTGGTTTACATCGCGCTAAATTGGGCGGGCGGCACCCGGATCACGGAGTCCCTCTTCTCCGGTAACCGCGCCATCATCCGGTTCAAAGCTTCCCAAGCGGCCCTCAACCTCCTCCGCCTCCACCTGCTGAAATGATCTCTCTAGAACAACCCGGCTAAGCGGAGCAACAGGTTGGTGACTACTCCGGCCAACAGGTCGTCCGCCATGATACCCACCCCGCCGGGCAGACATTCAAGCCGGCGGATCGGTCCGGGCTTGAAGATATCGAGGAACCGAAAGAGGAGGAACCCGGCCAGGTAGATCTTCCACGTGGCCGGCAACAGAACCAAGCTGATCATCATGCCGGCCACCTCGTCAATCACCACCGCCGGCGGGTCCTTGACCCCCATCGCGCGCGAGGCCGGCCCAGCGCTCCAAAACCCGAGCGCCGTCACAGCAAGACAACCGGCGATCTGCATCGCGGGATGAGGGCTGAGCCACCAGGCAAGACCAACCCCCACGACGGAAGCAACCGTGCCGGGAAGACGGGGAACGCGGCCGATGCCGCCGACCGTGGCGATAACTTTTGCGATCACCCGAAGATCCGTTTTCGGTTGTTCCAAAGAAAAGAAGCACCGCTGGAAAGGGTGAGCAGGAGCGTCAGGAGCATGAGCCCATAGACGCCGGACCCCGCCCCGGGAACCCAGCCGCCGGGAAACCGCTCCCGGGCGATGAGGAAGATCAGCGTGAAGAAGATCGTCCCCATCTGGAAAGCGGCCTTTACTTTTCCGGCCGCCTCCGCGGGCAGCGCTTTGCCTTTGGCGAGCGCCACCATGCGCAGGCCGGTAATCAGCAGTTCCCGCGCGACGATTAACAGGACCATCCACGCCGGGACCACCCCAATCTTCACGAACGCGCCGAAAGCGCAGAGAACCAGCACCTTGTCGGCGATCGGGTCCATCAGCACGCCGAACGGGGAGATGAGCCCACGGCTCCGGGCGATCCGGCCATCCCACCAGTCGGTGAGGGCCGCCGCCGTGAAGACCGCCAGCGCGGCGATCTTGGCCGCCGGCCCGGGCTGCAGCAGCAGGAAGACCAGCAGGAGGCTTAAAACCATCCGGGCCAGCGTGAGCAAGTTAGGGAGATTCATCATATCCGGCCTTTTTGATCAGAATCGAAGCCCTGGCCTGCAATTGCGGATCTTTCGGATCGGAGGCCGCTTGGCGGAGCGCCGCGACGGCCGGCTTCCCCATCTTGAGCAGCGAGTTACCAGCGCTGGAACGAACGCTCTCCTCAGGATCTCCTAACGCACGGATGAGGTCCGGAATCGCCTTCTGTGCCAGAACCCCACGGTCTCCCAATCCCTCGGCGGCTAGATACCGGATCGAACGCTCCTTGTCCTTCAGGCTACCGGCCAGCGCGGGGATAAGCTCCGGAGGCATCGGCCGCATCCCGCAGAGCGCCTGCAGGGCTCCGGTCCGGACGAGAGGATTGGCGTTCCGCATGGACCGGGAGATGGCCGGCACCACTTCCGGGCCGGCACGGGCCAGCATCCGGATAGTGCGCGCGCGGATCTCCGGGCTGGAATCGCTAAACAATTCCGTCAGGGAAACCACTTCCTTCCCGGCCACGCCGGTCTCTTCCAGGAGGTCCGCCGCCTGCAGACGCACTGGAACGGCTAGGGCCGGGTCTTTCAGAAAAACGATCAACAGCGGGACCATCCGCCCCGCCTGCGAAGGATCGATCTTGATCGCCGCGGCGGCCGCCGCGAGCCGTTCCCCGGGGCTGCCCTGCCCGGCGCGGGCCGCCACGGTCGGTGCCGCCTCCCTCGCGTCTCCCCCAAAAGACTCCAGTATCTTCAGCGCGGCGGTCCGGACCTGGGGTTCCGGATCGTTCAGCGCTCGGGTGAGGGCGGGAACGACTTCCTTGCTCGACGCCCCCAACCGGCCGAGCGCGATGACGGCGCGCGCCCGAACCTCCGGCTCCGAGTCTTTAAATCCTTTGAGGATCGCCGGGATCACCTCCTTCGGGCCGGGGCCGATTCTCGATAAAGCGCCCAGCACCGCGCCCCGCACCTGCTTGTCCGGGTCCCGGTAGGCCTTCAGGACGTACGGCAGCGCTTCTGGAAGCTCCCGGGCAAGACTGCCCAGGACGAGTACTCCCAGGGTCCGGATGTCGCTGTCGCTCTCCCGGAGCGCCTGCACCAGCACCGGAAGAATTTTGGGGTCCACCTTGGATTTCATCAGGGTGGACCACTTCCGCAGTGCATCCTCCTGCAAGCCGATCTCCTGTTCCAGGGCCACCTCCTGCTCCTTCCCTTCCTTTTCAAGGGCACGTAGGAGGATCGGGATCATGTCCCTCATCGTGGGATCAATCTTGAGGAGGGCGATGGTGGAGACCACCCGCGCTTCCGGGCTGCCGGTCTTGATCACCTTGACCAGAGCCGGGACCGCCCCCTGCGCGTCCGAGCCCATCTCGCCCAACGCCTGCGCGGCCCTCACTTGGTCATCCCGGCTCTGGCTCTGGAGGTCCAAAACCAGTTTCTGGATGGTCTCAGCGTTCTCCTGGTTGAGGATCCCGAGGTTGCGGGCGGAGGCGAAGGGGCTGGAAAGGACGGAACCGAAGAAGACCAGCAGGAAAATGGAAGCCGGGCGGCCCCTCACCCCACCACCGGCTCGGCGACCAGGTCGTACTCGATGGTGTCGGTCACCCGGGCCCGGATCAGCCGGCCCGGCTGCAGCGGAGCTTGGGAGGAGAGAAACACTTGGCCGTCCACCTCGGGAGCATCGGCAAAGGTGCGGCCCAGGTAAACGCCGGGCTCGGAGCCGGGCTCATCCACCAGCACTTCAATCTCCCGGCCGAGCCAGGCCCGGTTCATCTCCTCGGAGATTTCACGCTGGAGCCGCATGAGGCGGTCCCGCCGATCCTGTTTGACCGCTTCGGGGAGCGGGTCCGGCATCTTTTCCGACGGGGTCTTCGGCTCGGGCGAGTAAAGGAAAATCCCGACCCGCTCGAAACGGGCCTGCCGCAGAAAACCGGCCAATTCCTCCACTTCTTGCTCCGTCTCGCCGGGGAATCCGGTGATGAAGGTGGTCCGGATCGCTATGCCGGGCACTTGGGCGCGGAAGCGGTCGATCAGCCGGCGGATGAAAACGCCGTCGGTTTCCCGCCGCATGAGGGAGAGCAGCCGGTCGCTGATGTGCTGCAAAGGGATATCCACGTACTTGACGACCGGTTCAAGGTCCCGGATCGCGGCAATCAGGTCGTCAGTGACATGCGCCGGATGCGCGTAGAGGATCCGGATCCAGTGGATGCCTTTCACCTTGGCCAGCGCCTCCAGCAGCCGCGGCAAGCAGGGAGACCCGTACAAGTCGGCGCCGTAATAGGAGGTATCCTGACCGATCAGATTCAGTTCCACCACTCCCTCGCCGGAGAGGCGGGCGGCCTCTTCCGTGAGGTCTTCGATCGAGCGGGAGCGGTGGGCCCCACGGAACTGCGGAATTGAGCAGAAGGTGCAGGCATGGTCGCACCCTTCAGAAATCTTGAGATAGGCGTAATGCTTCGGGGTCATCCGGCGTTTGGGAGCGGAGGATTCAAACAGCAGCGTGGGAACGGGAGAAGTGACGAAAAACCGATTAGAGACAGTCCCCTGCGGGGACAATCCTTGGCCGGCGATCAGCCCTGGGAGCTTCGGCAGGTCCCCCGGCCCGAGAAAGCCGTCCACCTCCGGCAGCAAGTCCAGCAGGTCCTGCCGCTCGTTGCGCCGCTTCTGCGGAAGGCAGCCGGCCACGTAGAGGCGGCGCAGCTTCCCTGTCTTCTTCCGGTCGGCCAAGCTCAGGATCGTCGAGATCGATTCCTCCTCCGCCTCCCGAATGAAGGAGCAGGTGTTGACCACCACGCATTCCGCCTCTTCGATCCGGTCGGTGAAACGGTGGCCGGCTTGTTCCAGCAGCCCGGCCAATCCCTCGGAGTCCACCAGGTTACGGGCGCAGCCCAGGCTCAAAACATGAACTTTCACTCCTGGATCCCTGCGCGCGTGATCTTCACCCCTTTTCGGACGCCGCGCCCTAAGCCCTCAAGCGGCTTCCCGTTCAGCGAAAGCTGCGTGGAGCCGGCGTTGCCGGTCCAAAGCTCCAGGTCGTTCTTGGCGGCCCAGCTTTCCCGGGCTCCCTTGGAAAGAACATTCTGGAAGATGATCGTGCCATCCGCTTTGACCTGGAGCCAGACATCCGCCGTGGTCTGCACCGTCAGCTTGAGCGGTTTGGAGAGAGGAACGAGCAGTTTGGGTGGGGGTTCGGATTTGGTTTGCACCAACGACGGCACCGGGTGCTGCTGCCGCAACGTGTGAAAGAGGTCCACCGCCAGGGCGCCGAGAAACCCGATTCCGACGAGCGCCACAAGCGTGACCCCTGCCGGAACAAGAAAACCCCATCGGGGCGGTTGGGCAGGCCCCTCTTGCAGCGGCGGCTTGAAGGTGGGCAGGGTTGGGCTTAAACCGGGGTATTCATTGACGACCGCTTGCGAATCCAGTCCCAGAAAGGAGGCGTATTTCTTGACGAAGATCCGGGCGTAGACCGGGTCCAGCGTTTCCTGAATCCGGTCCTGCTCAATCGCCTCCAGAGTCTGCTTCTGGATCTTGGTGATCCCGCAGGCTTCTTCGAGGCTGAGCCTCCGGGATTCACGTACCGATTTCAGTCGCTCGCCGACCGATGGGCTCATGGGTGGGAACCTCTTTAAGGTAAACTTCGCGGGGCTTGGCGCCCCGGATGGGACCGACGATCCCTTCTTCTTCCATCATATCCAGGATGCGGGCCGCGCGGCCGTAGCCGAGCCGCATGCGCCGCTGCAGCAGCGAAACCGAGGCCTGCCCGGCTTCCACGATCACGCGCACCGCTTCATCGTACAGAGCATCCCGGGTCGTCACCGGGCCGCCGGAGCCCGAGCGGCCTTCCGAACCCTCGGTATCGGCGATCTCAGCAATCTCATAATGGGTCGGCCGCTGTCCCTTGATGAACTGGACCACCCGCTCGATCTCGGCATCGGTCACCAGCGTGCCCTGGCCGCGCGTGAGCTTCGAAGCCCCCGGCTGCATGTAGAGAAGGTCCCCCTTGCCGAGCAGCTTCTCGGCGCCGATCGCGTCCAGCACGGTGCGGGAGTCCACGCGGGAAGCCACCTGGAACGAGATACGGGCCGGGAAGTTCGCCTTGATCACGCCGGTCAGCACGTCCACCGAGGGACGCTGGGTCGCCAGCACCATGTGGATGCCGACCGCGCGCGACAGGTGCGCGAGACGGGCGATGGACTTCTCGATCTCCGCCTGCGCCACCAACATCAGGTCCGCCAGCTCGTCGATGATCACCACAATGTACGGCAGGTGGTCCGGGATCTCCTCCTTCGGCAGTTGGTTCTGCGAGAACTTCTGGTGGTAGGCCTGGATGTTCCGGAGCCCCAGCTTGGCGAACAGCCGGTAGCGGGTCTCCATCTCCTCGATCACCCACCCCAGGGCCGCCGGCACCTTCTTGGCGCTGGTCAGCACCGGCATCAGAAGGTGCGGCAGGCCGTTGAACGGGGCCAGCTCCACCATCTTCGGGTCCACCATCAGAAAGCGGACCTCCTCCGGCGTGGCGTTGAACAAAAGGGAGACGATCAGCCCGTTCATGCAGACCGTTTTTCCGGAGCCGGTGGCGCCGGCGATCAAAAGGTGCGGCATGCCGGCCAGATCCGCCAGCAGCGGGTGCCCGGCGGAATCCTTGCCCAGGGCGATCGTCAGCTTCGAGTGGACCTGCTGGAACTCTTTCGACTGGAGCACCTCCCGCAGCGTCACCAGCGACGAGGACTGGTTCGGCACCTCAATGCCGACGCGGGCCTTGCCGGGGATGGGCGCGATGATCCGGACCGAAGTGGATTTGAGCGCCAGCGCGAGGTCATCGGAAAGGGTGGTGATTTTCTGGATCTTCACGCCCGGGGCCGGCTCGATCTCGTAGCGGGTGATCACCGGGCCCATCTCCACCTCCGCCACGCGGACCTCGAGCCCAAAATCACGGAGCGTTTCTTCCAGGACCTTGGCGTTGGCCTCCAACTGCTCCCGGCTCTGCCCTGCCACCGCCGGAGCGGCGACGTTCAGGAGATCCAGAGAAGGGAGCTGATACGGAAGTTTTACGCCGGCGCTCTCCAAAGCCGGCTCAGAGGAAACCGGCCGGGAGGCCGGCTTGGGAGGCGGCGGAGCCGGAGCGGCCGCCATCTTCGGCGGCAGTTTGATTTTCGGCGCCGGCGCCGGCTCTTCGAACTCCAATTCCTTTTCCTTCTTCGGGAGCTCGGGCGTAACCTTCAGCACCGGCGCCGGAGAGGTTTTCGATTTCCGGTGAACGACCGTCGTCTTGCGGGAAGTGATCCAGCCGGCCATCTGCCGGCCCCACTCGCCCGCGGCCTCCGCCCCGCCCCGCAGGACCGGCCAGACGGCCAGCTCCGTCGAGACGATCAGGCAGAGCAGGCCGATCGTGATCAGTACAACCACCGCGCCCCACCAGCCGAAATACTGCGTCGCCTGGTCCCCCACCAGCACGCCGACCACGCCGCCCCGCTGCCAGCGGGCTTCCGGCGTCTGCGTCCAGAGCAGCGTGAGCAGGCTGCTGCCGGCCGCGCACAGAAGGGCGGCGCCCATCAACCGCAGCGCCGGCTTCTGGGGAGGAGCCCCGTTAAAAAAAGAGACGGACCAGACCGCCGCCAGCGCCGGTAAAACAAACGCCACCCAGCCCAAACCTTCCCGGGTGATGCCGGAAATCCAGGCGCCGATCGGCCCGCAGAGATTCCGGATCTCGGACGACGGATGGGAGGTGAAGAACGGAAGGTCGTCCGGCCGGTAAGAGATGAGGGCCATGAACAGGAAGAGAGAGCCTGCCAGAAGCAGAACTCCCCAGAGCTCATTGAGTCTCTGGGGAGTCAGTGAAAGGAATTTTCGCTTGGCTCGCGCCATGCCGGGTTTTAGCCCTCTTGGGCTGTCCCTGCTCTGCCCCGGCCGCGGTCCCCGCCGCCAAACCCACGGCCGCCACGGTCACCACCCCGGCCACGGTCCCGGTCCCCACCGCCGCCCATCCGCTTCGTCGGCGGAATCGGCGGCGTCCCTTCCGGCAGCAGCGCCTGCTTGTGGCTCAGGTTGATCCGCCCCATGGAGTCGATCTCGACCACCTTGACGGCGATCGGATCGCCGAGTTTCACCGCCTCTTCCACTTTCGGAACGAACTGATCCGAAAGCTCCGAGACGTGACACAGACCTTCCTTGCCGGGCGCGATCTCGATGAACGCGCCGAAATTCGTGATCCGCTTGACGATGCCTTGATAGATCTTGCCCACCTCGGCTTCCTGCGTGAGACCCCGGATGAAGTCCACCGCCTTCTGGGCGCCCACCGCGTCGGTGGAGGCTACCTTCACGGTGCCGTCGTCCTCGACGTCGATCGTGGCTCCGGTCTCGGCCGTGATGCGGCGGATCGTCTTGCCGCCGGGCCCGATCAGCTCGCCGATCTTCTCAGGATTGATCTTGATCAGCGTGATGCGAGGCGCGTACGGGGACAGCTCGGTCCGGGGTGAGGCGATACTCTCGAGCATTTTCGCCAGCACGTGCGCGCGGGCCGGCTTCGCCTGCAGCAGCGCGTCCGCCAGCAATTCCAGCGGCACGCCGGTCAGCTTCAGGTCCAGCTGCAGCGCGGTGATCCCCTTGGCGGTCCCAGCCACCTTGAAGTCCATGTCGCCGTAGTGGTCTTCCAACCCGATGATGTCGGTCAGGATCACGTACTTGCTGCCCTCTTTGACGAGACCCATGGCGATCCCGGAGACCGGCGCCTTGATCGGAACGCCCGCGTCCATCAGCGCCAGCGTGGCGCCGCAGACGGTGGCCATCGAGGAAGATCCGTTCGACTCCAGGATCTCCGAGACCACGCGCACCGTGTAGGGGAACTCCTCCTTGGCCGGCATGACGGCCCAGACCGCCTTCTCCGCCAGGGCCCCGTGCCCGATCTCCCGCCGGCCGGCACCGCGCAGCGGCCGGACCTCGCCCACCGAGAACGGAGGGAAGTTGTAGTGCAGCATGAAGGACTTGTACCACTTGCCTTGGAGGGCGTCGATGATCTGCTCGTCGGAACCGGTGCCGAGCGTCGCCGAAACTAGGGCTTGGGTCTGCCCGCGCGTGAACAGGCCGGAACCGTGCGTCCTGGGCAGAACCCCCACCTCGCAGCTGATCGAGCGGACATCGGCTTTCCCGCGTCCGTCCATCCTCTGCCCCTTCTCCAGCGTCGTCTTGCGGATCCAGGCCTTCTCGATAACGGAAAAAGCCTCCGCCACCTGCAGCTCCGTCACCGTGCCGCCCGGCGTCTGCACCTGGGCCAGCACGTCGGCAATCAGGGATTTCTTGCCGCTGTCGCCGCCTTCCTTCTCGCTCCGGGCCTTCAGGGCCTCGATGAGCTTGGGCTCGGCGAGCTTCCGGACTTTCTCGAGCAAATCCTTATCGGTCCCATGGATCGGGAACGGCTCACGGACCTTGGCCCGGCCGGAGATCAACTCCTCCTGCAGGGTGATCGTCTTCAATCCCTGCTCCTGGCCGAACCGGAGCGCCTCAACCATGACCTCTTCGGAGACTTCTTTGGCGCCGGACTCCACCATGATGATGCCGTCCGTTGTGGAGGCGACCACCAGGTCCAGGTCTCCCTGTTCAATCTCGGCGTAGGTGGGGTTGACGATAAACTGCCCGTTCACCCGTCCCACGCGGCAGGCGCCCACGCGCCCGATCGGAGCGGAGGCCAGCCCCAGCGCCGCCGAGGCGCCGAGGATTCCGGCGATGTCCGGATCGTTCTGACCGTCGTGCGACAGGACCAGGGCGATCACCTGAACCTCGTTGGTGAAGCCTTTCGGAAAGAGGGACCGGATCGGCCGGTCCACCAAGCGCGAGGTGAGGATCCCTTTCTCCGAGGGGCGCCCCTCCCGCTTGAAGAAACCTCCGGGGATGCGGCCGGCCGCGTAGGTCTTTTCCTGGAACTCGACCGTCAGGGGCAGGAAGTCCACCCCTGCCTTCGGTTCCTTCGAGATCACCGCCGAGACGAGCACCACGGTCCCGCCGTACTGCACCATCACGGAGCCATCGGCCTGCTTGGCCATCCGCCCGGTTTCCAGCACAAGATCTTCTTTGCCGAGTCTCGTCTGGACGCGGCGCGTGTTCGAATCGGTCGTCACAACAAACCTCCTAGGGTTGCGGTCAAAGTTGACGCGTCGGGCGGGGAGAGTGAAGCGTCCGGACTATTTCCGGAGACTCAAACGGTCTACGACCTTCTTGTACTCATCCCGGTCGGTGGTTTTGAGATACTCCAGATGTTTGCGGCGCTGGCTAACCATCTTCAGGAGACCCCGGCGGGAATGATGGTCCTTCTTGTGGACCTTGAAATGGTCGGAGAGCATATTGATCCGCTCCGTCAGCAGGGCTACCTGGACGGAGGCGGACCCGGTATCCGTCCCGTGGACGCGAAAACCTGCAATGACCTTCTCTTTATTTTCTTTAACTAACGCCATAGTGTTCTTAATTGTTTAAGGGAAAACTATACCACTTGGCGCGCCGGGCGTCAACCACAAGCTGCCGGGCAAGAGCCTGCGGGGAGCTGAAACGCCTCTCCGCCCGCAATCGGCGGATAAACTCCACCTCCAGTCTCTTCCTATATAGAGGATGGCTGAGGCCAAACAGATGGACCTCCAGGAGCGGCTTGGCTTCCCTGCGGAACGTGGGGCGGAACCCCAGGTTGGCCATGCCGAAACAGGGAGTACCGGGTACTTTGTACCCGGTACTCTTGTTTATCCACACCCTCACCGCGTAGACGCCGACCGGCGGCAGGATGCCCGACTCCACCCGGAGGTTAGCCGTCGCGAAGCCCAGGCCCTTACCCCGGCCCGCTCCCCGGACCACCTTCCCGGCGACAATCGCCGGACCTTTCATCAGCCGGCGGACTTTTTGAAGCTTGCCCTGCCGGATCCACTCCCGCAGCTTCCCCGATGAGACCCGCACTCCGCCGGAGAGGACCGGGGCAACAGCGTGGACCCGGAAACTGTGCCGGCGCCCAAGCCGCTCCAAGGTTTTCACGGTCCCCCGCCGCCCGTGCCCGAACCGGAAATTGAAACCCACGACGACCTCCCGAACTTTCAAGCGCCGAACCAGGATCTCCTCAACGAACCGTTCCGGTGACCACTGGGAAAAAGAGCGGGTGAACGGAACCACCAGCGCCGTTTTGATCCCCACCTGGGAAAAAGCCTCCAGGCGCCGCTCCAGCGGCATCAAAAGCTCGGGGGCCGCGGCGGGATGCAGGACCGAAAGGGGGTGCGGATGAAAGGTGACCGCGACGGAGGCTTTCTTCAGGATCGCCTGGTGACCGCGATGAACGCCGTCGAAGATGCCCAGCGCGACGGCCGGAGATCCGAGCTTTAGCGGGCGGCGGGGGAGGCGGCGGAGAACGACCATGCGAGCTTATCGACTGGCAGAAGATGTTCCGGCCCCACTTGATCGAGCTTCACTGATTTCTCCAGCTCGAACGGGCCGACCCGCGTCCGGCAGAGCCGCCGCAGATGTCCGCCGCAACCCAGCACAGCGCCGATGTCGGCGCAAAGCGTGCGGACATAGGTGCCGCTGGAGCAGGTCACCTCCAAATCCACCTCCGGCAGCCGGATCTCGAGCAACGAGAGATTGTGCACCCGCACTTTCCGGACCCGCCGGGGGACCGCCTGCCCCGCGCGGGCCAGGTCGTAGAACCGTTTCCCCTGCACCCGCACGGCGGAATAGGCCGGTACCTCCTGTTCGATCTCCCCCCGGAACCGGACGCAGACCGCCTCAATCTGCTCGCGGGTGATCGGGCCGACCGGCCGGTCTTCCAGCACCTTTCCTTCCGAGTCCTGGGTATCGGTGGTAACCCCAAGCAGCAGCGTGGAGAAGTAGGTTTTGTCGGCGTTGAGCAGGTAGCGCGCGTAGCGGGTGGCCTGGCCCAGCAGCAGGATCAACAGCCCTGTGGCCGCCGGGTCCAGTGTGCCGCCGTGGCCAACCCGCCGCATCGCGAACCGGCGGCGCACCCGGTCCACCACATCGTGCGACGTCATTCCAGCGGGCTTGTCGACCAGGAGCAGGCCGCTAAGAGCCGGCTTAAAGCTAGGGCCGCCCATTCCTCACTGCCTGGTAGGCCACTTTGAGCACCTTCTGGCGAACCTGCGCGAGCGTGCCATCGATCGTGCAGCCGCTGGCGGCCATGTGCCCGCCGCCGCCGAACAACCGGGCGATCTTGTTCACGTCCACCCTTCCCTTAGACCGGAAGCTGACCCTGATCTTGCCGTCGTTTGACTGGTCCCGCAGCACGAAAGAGACCTGCGCTGTGCGGACCGAACGGGGATAGTTCACCAACTCGTCCACGATCTCCGGGCCGGGCCGGCAGCTCTTGAGAAGCGCGTGCGGCACCTCCACCCAGGAGATCTTCCCATCCGGCGTGCTCTTCATGCAGGTCAGCACCTTGCCCAGGAACCGCAAATCCGAGGGAGTGTGGCACTCGTAGATGTCCTGCCCCACCTTGAGGGGGCTGACACCGCGCGAGATGAGATCCGACGCGATCCGGTGCACCTCCGGCGTGGTGCTCATGTAGCGGAAGGAGCCGGTGTCGGTGACGATCGAGACGTACATGCAAAGGGCCTCGTCCTTCGTGGGGACGACGCGGAACGCCTCGTAGAGGCGGAAGATCATCTCCCCCACGGCCGCCGCCTTCGGGTCCACCCAGTTGACGTCCCCGAACAGCTGGTTGCTGACGTGGTGGTCGATGTTCACCGAAATGCCGGCCTTCTCGAATACTTTGCTCATCGAGCCGAGGCGGGCCAGCACCGGAACATCCACGGTCATCGCCACCTCCGGCATCCGGACCTGCGACGGGCGGCCAACGACCGGCGCCACGCGCGGGAAGAATTCGAACGCCTTTGGGATCCCTCCATCGGTGGCCACGACCGCCTGCTTGCCGAGCCGCTTCAGCAGCGAGGCCAACGCCAGCGCGCTCCCCAGCGCGTCCCCTTCCGGGTTTATGTGGGAACTGACCGTGAACCGGCGGTTCCGGCGAATCGTCTCCATGACCGTCTTGACTTGCTTGGCTTGCGTGCCGCTCATGGCGCAGTTTCCTCCGTTGATTTCTTGACGTCCCCCAGCAGCTTCGAGATCCGCGCCATTTCCGAGAGCGACGGGTCGGCCCGGAAGGTCACCTCCGGCGTCACCCGGATCTTCAGCCGCTCTCCGAGCAGCTTCCGGATGAACCCCCTGGCACTCTTCAAGCCCGCCTCCGTCTCGGCGGCGTTGCCGTGCCCTTCCAGCATGCTGAAGTAGACCATCGCGTGGTGCAGGTCCGGCGTGATCGTCACGTGGGTCACTGTGACGAACCCGATCCTCGGATCCTTCAGCTCCCGCTGAAGGATCTGCGCCACCTCTTCCTTGATGGCTTCCGCGACCTTTTCCAACCGTCCACCGGACATTTTTTAAACGAACTCCGCTTGAATTGGGCTCTCAGGAATGAGCAGCGCAGGTTAAAAGACAGTGTGCGCTCGGCGCGATTTGAACGCGCGACCCCTAGCTCCGGAGGCTAGTGCTCTATCCAGCTGAGCTACGAGCGCAACGCGAGAAGACAGTATGTTAGCACAGCGGGCGAAGCCGGAGAATGAATTACGCCTCCTTAGAGAAGAGGACCAGGCGCGCCCCATCGCTGTCCTGGTAAAGCATCTGGCCCACGACGGCTTTGTCCGACAGCTTTAGACGCCTAGCCCATATCTCGGCCAGCAATTCCAGCGGATTAATGTTCGACACCTCGCTTGCCCAAACCCTTCGGAAAGGCAGCTTCTCTGGGTTGTAAGCCGGCTCATCCAACCCGGCATTCTCCAGGACATATCCCAGCTCGTCCCATCCCCTGATCTGGTCGGAAATCGGCTCAACAGCCATCTGGACGCCGGAGGGAGGATGGAGGGACTGCTCCACCGAAAACAGAAGGCGATTGGACTGATCTTGCTGCACGTAGACGGTGAAAGCTCCCGGCAAAGGCAGGGTGATCGCGTACTCGGCGTCGCGGCGTTTCGCCCCTTCGATCTGCTGCTGCTCCATGCTGCTGAACGCCTGCTGATGCTCGAACCGATCAATGAGCATCGACCTCACCTCCTCCACCCCGGCGGTGGCGCCCTCGGCGGGAGGCTGCTCGGGTTGGTCCTGGATAGTCACGATGTACGGATAATGATGTTCCCCGGTCGATTGTCCCTGGTCATCCGTTCTTACAATCTGCTGGAAGACGCGGAAGGAAACCACGCCATCTTCCACGGAAGCCAGCTCGATGCTTAACGGGGCGTCATTGATCAATGTGGACAACAGTTGGGGGCCCTTGCGTTTCACATCGGCAAGAGACTGAATCCCCGCCGCCTCGACGTACTGCTTCAAAGCAGCCGTTTGGTGAAAAGCGGCGAAAGGCTGCGTCAGGGCGATCAGGTCCGAACGACGCCCGTTATCAGGAACAATCCCCAGCGTCACTTCCTCGATCCGGGGAGAGTCCGGGGGATTTGCATCGTCCGGCAGTTCTTTCCGGCCCACCTCCTGCGACCATCTCAGGAAATCCAAGGCGCGATCGTCCCGCTGGAGCAAGGCCCCTAACTTGCGGCCGGAGACGGTTTCCACCGAGTGGAAGTGGGAAGCCATAGCCACGTCGACTCTTTTTTCATGAGTGAGGCGATCCTCCGGGTGGATTTGTTTCGGACGAATCAAGATCCAGTCGTCCGTCATGTGGCCGTCTTCATCGTAGATTGCCAAAGCCATTTGCTGGTTTGGGCGAAGTGTGAACGGGCGGCGCTGCCTGATGTTCGCTTCGGAAAGATTCCTGCTTTCAATGAAAACCCGGCGATGGGCGAACCACTCCCGATGGGCGTCAAAAGAGCTCAGCAGACCGGAACCGTTCAACCAGGAGTCCCGAAGCCGGCTCTCCTCAAACAAAAAGGATTGGGCTTCGTCGTAAAGGTTCTGGGTCTCTCCCCATTTTGAATTTTCCGTAGGGAGCGCTTCCAATTCGTTGAGCCGCCCGAACAAACCCAGCAGGAAACGTTCCACGGCGGAACGCAAGGAAGAACCGGCCCAGGATTCCCAATTCGGCCCCAGTGCTGGAAGAAGATTTCTCGCTTGGCCCAGATAACTGTTCAAGACCTTCCAGGAGTTCCCGTAGGAGCCGTTCGAGGGAGAGGAAAACACGGCCAGATGGGACACCAGCGTAGTCATCTGCGAAGCGGCCTCACTCCATGCCCTCGCGCGATCCAGCGCTTCTGAACGATAGGCGTCGCCTCCCTCTTGAGCCAACGGCACAGCCAGCGCAGACCAGGATTCACGAGCCAAACGAACTTGCTGCTGAAATGCCTGGATCCCGGATGCGTCAACCACGCCGTCGGGCGAAAGAGGGGCCTGCTGCTGAAGAACCACCAAGGAAAGCTCCAGGTGCCGCTCGAATAATTGCCGGCGGACCTGCGGGACTCTCGCGGTAACGTTTGGGCCTCCTCTGGTTATCTCTTCAGAATTCAGCCGGTCAAACAACCCGTTCAGTTGTTTCGGATCGGCGACCACTGTGTCCCCGGAGGCGGCGATCTCATCCAGGAGTGTTGCCGTTGCATTCCGGTGGGCCAGGAACGCCTGCGCGAATGCTGACGCGTCGATCGCAGACCAGGGGCCGGCCTGGAGCGATGGCAGGATGGGAACCTGGGTCGGGCTCCCACCGACTCGCTTGGTCATAGTTCCGCTCACCACCCAGTCGAGAGCGAATGCCTCCACCAGCTCTTTAACCGGCAAACCGGTCATCGAGGGATCCAATTTGAGTTTGGAAACGGCAACGGGAAGCATCTTTCCCATTCTGCGATCCAGTTCGGCTTGGCGTTCGGCCCACACTCCGGGTTTCGAGAGAAGGACCACCGGCGCAGGAATCGGGAATCGGACGGAAGGAGCGGACGATGATGAAGTAGAGGGAGCAATCACCGGTTCAGGGCTGACGCCCGGAATGATCACTTCCTCAAACACGGTGTCCAATGGAAGCTTGGACTGCGCGTAGCTTTCAGAGAGGATCAGCGCGGTCAGATAGAGCAGCCGCGAAATCACATCCGGCACCTGCTCAAACTGGACGGACCGCACCCCCTTAAGCTCCTCCGGCAATCTCTCTTCCAACAGGTTCATGGTCAGCTGAACCGAACTGTCTCCAAAATGTTTTCCTAATCGAGTCCGGATCAGGCTTTGAAATCCCCGGGCGGCGACAACGATCTGGCCTTTGTGTCCTACCGTTTCCTGATTAATCGCTGTCGCGCTTTTAGGAGGAGGCCTCGGCTGACCTAAAACAATCCGAGGAGGAAGGGCCAGCAGCGCCCGGATCTGGTCTTCAGGCAGGTAGCTGATCTGAGTCCAGACATACGGGAAGAGATCCCCCAGAATGCCCTGCATATTTCGAATCTCGGATGTAAGGCCATCGTACGTTTCCATCCATTGCTTCAAATCACCCGCCGGGATCCGCGGGCGGTAGAAGCGAACCGCTCCCTCCAAATCCGTCACGGCCATCCAGATCTCGGGCCGGCCCGGCAACTGGCTCTGAAGATAAAACCCATCCTCGAAAAATCGTTCCCATTGATCGACATCCGGGAACCCGGTCAGGGAGGTGAATCCCAACGCAATGGCGGTGGCGTCACCCTCCTTCCAAAGCGGCGATACCCGATCCAGCGAGTAGAGGGGGGCCGGCGTACCGGTAGAGACCATGGATGGGGATCCGGTGACCTCTCGAACCACCTGCCAGGAAGTTTGAGTCTCTCCGGGCTTCAGCAGGAAGACCCGGTCGCCGGAAATAGGAATCCCGTTTTGAGAGGGCTGCTCCACTCGCTTAGCTCCTTTCAGCCAAAAAGCGGTGGCCACCTGCTCCATCGCCAGCCAGAGCAGCTGCAGGCCGATCCCTTCCAGATACCGATCGGAAACGGAGGAGCCCCCCTGCTCCAACTGCTCGTGCAGCTCCAGCCAGATCGCCGGATAATAGACGGCATTCAGGGCATCGGCGGAAACCGTTTGAGGAAGCATTTGTAAACGCTCCTGCCAGGCCCCCTCCCAGAAGGACTTCCAATTGCCTTCCACCACATCAATGGGGGCCGGCGTTCCCTGTTGGCGGTATTGATCGATCAGCGATTGAACAGCAACGTGGTTTCTCGGCCAGAACTCAATCCCCTCAAGAATTTTATCCAGATCGGCCGATGCTTCCGAAAACGGAACCTGCCCGCCCACCGCAACCGATCTCAGCCGGTCGATCGAATCCATAACCAACCCGTGGAAACGAAGCTCGCGGGAAATGACCTCTCGAACACGCGCCACAGCCTGATCCATCTGAGGAGCCAGAGTGGGATGTTGCTTTTTAAGGTCATCAATCCTCCGCCGCGCCTCATCCGCTGAAGCGAACCCTTTGGCCAACGTGACACCGATGGCGCCGGCCAGCGCCGGGCGGTCCCGGCTTGGGAGAGGCGTTTCAAGCTGGGCCCTGAGTTCCTCGACGCTCGGGTCAACTTCCAGGAGGGCTTCCTCGAATTTTCTTAAATCAAACCGGGCGGTGTAAAGACCGGGCTCTCCCGGCGGCACGGGGAAAAGAGGCATCAGCGGATGGGCCGACAAATCATCCTGCCGAAGAACAGCATTCAACAGGAACGCGGGCGGTTGGTCCGCGGAGACGTTCATGGAAACACGGACCTCCGAATTATTGACCCCCAGCGCCACTGCCAATTGACCCGGGGCTGGAATCCCTCCGAGAGAATTCCACACCTGCCGTTTCCGCTCCTGCCGGGGCAATGCCCCCTCCTCCAGCCCGGCGGTGAGCTGTTTCAGGCCGGCGGATTCCCTCGTGGAAGGAGAGCGCAAAGCCCAGGCGGACTGCGGCGGGAGGGCTAGAGAGGCAATCAAAAAGAGCACCGGAAGTGGTGATAAATAGAAGGAGTTGCGTTTCATGGGATTTGAGTGCAAGTTTACCTGTTTACCCCTTAAAATTCAATGTAAAAATATAAATATAATCACTACTAACTAAGCGCGGGGATGGAATTTGGCGTGAATAGATTTCAGGCGGGCCCGGTCGACATGGGTGTAAATCTGCGTGGTGGCGATGGAGGAGTGGCCCAGCAGCTCCTGCACGACGCGCAGGTCGGCGCCGGCCTCCAGCAGGTGGGTGGCAAAGGAATGCCGCAGGGTGTGCGGCGTAATCCGTTTCTTGATACCGGCCGCCAGGGCGTACTGCTTAATGATCGACCAGATGGAGATCCGGGACAGGGCCCCGCCCGAGCGGTTCAGGAAGATCTGGCGGGAGTCCGGCTTCGGGTTAAAGCCGGGCCTCGCCTGGGCCAGGTAGATCCGAATCCACTTGAGGGCGTGGCTGCCGACCGGGACCACCCGCTCCTTCCCTCCCTTGCCCACGCAGCGGAGAAAGCGGGCCTCGGAATTGAGGTCTGTGAGTTTGAGCCCCGACGCCTCGGAAACCCGCAGCCCCGAAGCATAGAGAAGCTCCAGCAGCGCCCGGTCCCTCAGCGTTTTCTTCTGTTTCTTCTTCCGCTTGTCAGCCGCGGCCGCCGCGAGCAGGCGGCCCACTTCCTCCACGTCCAGGACGTCCGGCAGACCCTTCATGAGGCGCGGGGATTCAATGATGCTAGAGGGATCGTTCTTGATGAGGCTCTGGCTGAGCAGGAACCGGAAGAAGACCTTGATCGCCACCAGCTTGCGAGCGACCGAGGAAGGGGCCAGCTTCTTGTCCCGCAGACTCATCAGGTAGTCCAGGATGTCGCCGCGAGCGATGTCGGAGGGCTGTTTAGGAGAGAGGGCCGCGGCGAACTGCTGCAAATCCCGCCGGTAGGCGAGGACCGTGTTCTGGCTTAAACCCCGCTCGAGGCGCAGGAAATCAATCGTCCGACGGATCAGGTCGTTCCAGGACAATTGATTCCTTCACTTCAGAGTAGTGGAATTTCTTGCTGATCTCCCGCCGCAGCTTCTCGAGGCGGGTCCGGTGGGAGACCTGCACCGGCGCGTTGCCGGGAGAACTCTCCCATTCGTCCTGCAGGTGGGACAGCTCCACCAGGATCTCCTTGAGGCGCTCGGCGGGAGGCCCCGACAGGTCGGCCTGCATCGCGCGAAGCTCGCCGATCACGCCGTCCATAGTCCGGAGGTCCCGTTTATGGATCTGCCCCAGCGAGCCGAGCAGCTCGCCATGCCAGGATTTCCAGAAAGCATAATGCTGGCGGTAGCGGACATCGGGCGGGAAGACCGCCTTGTGGTCCGGCTGGAGGACCAGGAACGCCTGGGGCGCGGCCACCTCCTTCTTTTTCTTGCGGATAAATTTCTTCCTCCAGGAGGAGTTGCAGCCCTCCACCAGAAAACAGGAGACAAAAAACAGAAGGCAGAAAGCGATGCTGCGCCGGGTTTTCATTCTTTGATCAGCTTTTTAAATTCCATCTCGCTCATGATTCTAACACCCAGTGCCTTGGCCTTTTCGTATTTCGATCCGGGAGAGTCCCCGGCGACCACCAGCGTGGTCTTGCGGGTGACTGTGGAGCCGATGAGGCCCCCATGCGCCCGGACCAAATCTTCCGCCTCGGGACGGCTCCAGCCGGAGAGTTCGCCGGTGAAGATCACCACCTGCCCTTCCATCCGGCCGGAAAGCCGTTGGGGGGCCGTCTCCTCAAACCGGACGCCGGCTTTCTCCAGCTTCTCCAGAACCTTCCGGTTCGCGGGAGACCGGAAAAAATCGCGCACCGACCGGGCCACCACCGGGCCGACATCGGACAGGCGAGTCAGGTCCTCTTCGCTCGCGGCGGAGAGCTTGGTTAAAGAGCCGAAATGGCGCGTGAGCGCCTCGGCGCCGGCCTCTCCCACATGCCGGATCCCCAACCCGAAGATGAGCCGGCTCAAACCCCGCTGCTTGGAAGCGGCGATCCCCTTCAGGAGGTTCGCGGCCGATTTCTCCCCCATCCGTTCCAACTCCAGCAGATCCTTGTCGGTCAGGCGGTAGAGATCTCCCGGGTCCTTGACTTTTGTACCGGCGACCAGCTGCTCCGCCATCGCCTCGCCCAGGCCTTCAATGTCCATGGCGCCCCGCGCCGCGAAATGGAGGAGCCGCTCTTTGAGCTGCGCCGGACAGGAGAGGCTCCCGCAGCGCACCGCCACCAGCTCCGGATCGCGGGAAACCGGGCCGTTGCAGGAGGGGCACCGGTCCGGCATCCGGAACGGCTTCTCCTTGCCGGTCCGCTTCTCCTTGACCACCTCGATCACCTGCGGGATGATCTCCCCCGCCTTCTCGATGCGGACCCAATCACCGATCCGGATCTCCTTGCGCTTGATCTCATCCTCGTTATGGAGGCTGGCTCGGCTGAC
The DNA here is from genome assembly GCA_030651065.1 of Candidatus Omnitrophota bacterium. Taxonomy (GTDB): domain Bacteria; phylum Omnitrophota; class Gorgyraeia; order 1-14-0-20-64-10; family 1-14-0-20-64-10; genus JAUSCU01. The sequence goes on from JAUSCU010000081.1 coordinate 24,475, forward strand.
CGTGCTGCCGGCTAGGAAGACCGGCTCCAGGTGCGCGACCGGGGTGAGCGTTCCGGTCCTCCCGACCTGCAGCTCGATGCCGTTCAGGCGGGTCACCGCCTGCTCCGCCGGGAATTTATAGGCGATCATGTAGCGGGGGGCCTTAGAGGTCTTCCCCAGCCGGCGCTGGGTCTCCAGGTCGTCCACCTTCACTACTAGGCCGTCCGTGTCATAGTCCATCTTCTTCCTGCGGCCGTCCCACTCGCCGCAGGCGGCGATCACTTCCTCAATGTCCTTGCATCGCCTGAAATACGGGTTGACCGGAAGGCCGGCCTCCCGCAGGAATTCCAGGATCTCGTGCTGGGTCCGGAAGATCCTTCCCTCCACCGCGCCCAACCCATAGCAAAAGAGGGAGAGGTTCCTCCCGGCGACGACCCGGGAATCCAGCTGCTTGAGGCTTCCGGCCGCCCCGTTGCGGGGATTGACAAACAAAGGCTCTCCCTCCTTCTCCTTCTGACGGTTGAGGGCCTCGAAAGCCGACCGGGGCAGATAGACCTCGCCCCTCACCTCCATGAGCCGGGGCAGGTTCCCTTCCAGCGTGAGCGGAATCGCCCGGAGGGTTTTCAGGTTGGCGGTGATGTCGTCCCCCTGCTCCCCATCGCCACGCGTGGCCCCACGGATGAACCGGCCCTTCTCGTAGGTGAGCGAGACGCTGACGCCGTCGAATTTCGGCTCCACCGTGCAGGGGATGGGCGCTTCGGTGGAGAGGAACCGGCGGATCCTAGCGTCGAATTCCCTTAGTTCATCAGGCGAGTAGGTGTTGTCGATGCTCTGCATTGGCACCCGGTGCCGGACCGCCGCGAAGCCCTCGAGCGGCGTTTCGGAGACGCGCTGCGTCGGGGAATCGGGCGTGACCAGTTCGGGGAACCGTCTCTCGAGATCCTGCAGGGCCCGGAGGAGGCGGTCGTACTCGGGGTCGGAGATCTCCGGGCGGTTCTCGGTGAAATAGCTCCGGTCGTGGTGGCGGATCAGCCGGCGCAGCCGCTCGGCTTCCTTGAGAGAATCAGAAGAAGCGGATCTGGAAGTCATCGAATTCGCCGGTGGGTTTCTCCCAGCGGGTTTCGACGCCGCGGATGTATTTCTTCATGGCTCCGGAGGCGATCTGATCGAGCAGCGTCTTGAGGGTTTTCTCCGGCCCCTCCACCACCGCCTCGACGCGGCCATCCGGCAAATTGCGGACCCAGCCGGTGACCCCCAGTTGCAGCGCGGACGATTCGGCGGTGTAGCGGAAACCAACCCCTTGGACACGGCCCGACCAGAAAACGGAAAGTCTTTTCTTCACACCCTAGGGAAAGCGAGTGATGACGCCGCAGGCGATCCGGGCGCCGGCGTTTCCGGCCGGATCGGTGGTGTTGTCATCGGGAGAAGCGTGGATCACGATCGAGGTGCCGCCGGGATGGAACAGGGAGTTTTCCCCTTCGCCCAACAGGGTAATGGCCGGCACCAGGGCGTCCAGGTCGCCGGTTCCGTCCTTGCCCACGTAGAGGTTCGGGAGGTCGCCCGAGTGAGGGCCTTCGGGGTTCTGTTTCCCGTGCTTTTTATGGTACGGGTTGAAGTGCGGCCCGGCCGACTGGAAGTCCGGCGGTTCGCAAAGGCCCACCGAATGGATGTGGAAGGCATGGAAACCGGGCGGCAGGCCGGAGACCTGCATATCCACCTTGATCCCGCCGGGCACCATCTCGAAGGTGGCCGTGCCCACCTCTTTCCCCTCGGCGTTGATCAGCACCGCCTTCGCCTGCGGATGAGCCTTGACCACCGACTCCGCGGAGGAAAGCGCCGCTATCGCGAGCACCACCCCAAGGACCACCAGGTATTTTTTCATGGGAGGAGGTTATCTTACCACCCAGAACGGGCCCAGAGCCAGGGCATCCACTCCGTTGCGCCGGAAGCAGGCAAGCGCCTCCTCCGGCCGGCAGACGATCGGTTCCTGCTCATTGAAGGAGGTGTTCAGCAGGACCGGCACGCCGGTCCGCTGCTGGAACTCCCCGATCAGTTGCCAAAACAGGGGGTTTGCTTCGCGGGTGACCGCCTGCAGCCGGCCGGTCCCGTCCACGTGCAGAGCGGACGGGATTTTAGAAACCCACGAAGGACTCGCCGGAGTGGTAAACAGCATGAACGGGTCCAGCGGAGCTTCCGGGAAACATTCCTTCACCGCCTCCGCCCGCACGGAGGGAGCGAACGGCCGGAACCGCTCCCGGCGCTTGATCCGCTCGTTGATCCGGTCCTTCATCGCCGGGTCTCTCGGATCGGCCAGCAGGCTGCGGCACCCCAGTGAGCGGGGCCCGAACTCCATCCGTCCCTGAAACCAGCCGATGATCTTCCCTCCGGCCAGCGCTTCCGCCGCCTGCCGGCAGAGCTCACCCTCTTCCAACCGGCGAGGGGAAATCCCCTCCTTTTCCAGCGCCTGCCGGCATTCCGCCTCCACCACGTCCGGACCCCAAGAGGCATGGGTCATCACGAACCGGCGGGGCAGCCCGTGCAGATGATGGGCCACCATGAGGGCCGCTCCCAGCGAGGTCCCGGCGTCATGCGCCGCCGGCTGGATAAAAACCTCTTTAAACGGCGTCTCTTTCATGATCTTCCCGTTCAGAGTGCAGTTGAGCGCCACGCCGCCCGCGTAACAGAGCCGGCTGATCCGGGTCCGGTCCGCTAATCGCCGCAAAAGATTCAGGACGATCCGCTCCAGCCGCTCCTGCAGCGCGGAGGCGAGATCGAAATGGCGTTCATCCAGCGGGGAATCCGGTGCGCGGGGAGGACCCAGCAGCTCCTCCACCCGCCCGTTGAAGAGGGCGCTTAAAGTGGGCGCGCCGGCCGCCCAGGTCATCGAGTAGTCTCCCTGGTGATGCCGGAAATAGCCCATCTCCAGCTCGTACCCGCCCCGCTCCGCCTCGCGGCAGAGTTTTTCCATGGCAGAGCGGTAGCGGTCGGGCCGTCCGAACGCCGCCAGCCCCATGACTTTGTATTCGTCCCCCCAATGAGGGAAACCGAGGAACTGCGTAACCGCCGTGTAGAGGATGCCGAGCGAATGAGGGAACCGCACCTGGCCTGAAACGGAGAGATGGTTGCCTTCCCCGATGCCCCAGAGGGCGCTTAAACTATCGCCGAACCCATCCAGAGAGAGGACGGCGGCCCGGTCCCATCCGGAAGGATAGTAACTGGAGGCGATGTGGGCGCGGTGATGCTCGACGAAATGAATTTTCAGCCGCCGCGGCACCTCCTCCCCGAACGCCTCCCGCAGCGGCTCCCGCAGGTTCCAAAGAGTAGCGAGGCTGCCTACGCGGTTGCGGGCAGCGGGGCTTAACAGGCCCCGCCGCAGAAGGGAAAGCGCTTTCGGTCCCAGATGGGCCCACGGATCGCGTGAAACGGCGACGGCGTCAATGTCGCGCGGAGAAAGCCCGGCAACTTTCAGGCAGGAACGGATCGCCAGCGTCGGGAAACCGGCCACATGTTTGATGCGGGAAAAGCGCTCTTCCTCAGCCGCGGCGAGAAGCTCGCCATCCCTAAGGAGCGCGGCGGAGGCTTCCGCGTGGTAAGCGTTGATCCCGAGGATGATCACAGAAAGATCTCGGGGCGGCGAGATTTGAACTCGCGACCTCTTGGTCCCGAACCAAGCGCTCTAGCCAAGCTGAGCCACGCCCCGTACGATC
>JAUSCU010000058.1 GCA_030651065.1 Candidatus Omnitrophota bacterium
TGCGGGGTGGAGACGATCTCGCCGCAGGAGCAGTCCGACATGAAGGATGCGATCGGGCGGGTTCTGGCGGCCGACATCGTGGATCCGCAGACGCACGGCGTGCTGATCCCGAGGTTCGAGAAGCTCGGCAAGGAACACCTGACGATGATCTGGAACTCGGAGATCCGCCAGATGAAGGTGCTCAAAAAGCTCTGCCCCGAGATCATCCGGACGTTCGAGAAGGACCGGATGCGGACGCCCGAGGATTCCGTGATGGACATCTTCCGGAAACTTCGGCCCGGCGACCCGGCCACGCCGGCTTCGGCGCAGACGCTGCTGACGCGGCTTTACTTCGATCCGAAGCGGTATGACCTGGGCAAGGTGGGCCGCTACATCCTGAATCGCAAGCTTGGCATGGAGCGGGACCTGGGCGACCGGGTGCTCGACGCCAAGACGGTCACCGCGGTGCTGACCTATTTCCTCAACCTGAAGGGCGGGCAGGGAGAGGTGGACGACATCGACCACCTTGGCTCCCGGCGCGTGCGGACGGTTGGCGAGCTGCTGCAGAACCAGTTCCGGATCGCGCTGGCCCGGGTGGAACGGTCGGTCCGGGAGCGGATGGCGATCTTCGACCTGGACGTGACGATGCCGCACCAGCTGATCAACGCGAAGCTGGTGTCGGGGCTCATCCGGGATTTCTTCGGCCGGTCGCAGCTGTCGCAGTTCCTCGATCAGACGAACCCGCTGGCCGAGCTGACCCACAAGCGGCGCCTCTCGGCCCTGGGGCCGGGCGGGCTCTCCCGCAAGCGGGCCGGGTTCGAGGTGAGGGACGTGCACCACTCCCACTATGGCCGGATCTGCCCGATCGAGACGCCGGAAGGCCCGAACATCGGCCTCATCGCTTCTCTTTCCAGCTATGGCCAGATCAACGAATTTGGTTTCATCGAGACCCCCTACTGGGTGGTGGAGAAGGGCCGCGTCACCGAGAAGGTCAAGTTCCTATCGGCCGACGTGGAGGACAAATACGTCATCGCGCAGGCGAATGCCCGAGTGGATGATTCCGGAAAATTCCTGGACAAGGTGGTTCGCTGCCGCAACCGCGGCAACTTCCCGCAGGTCCCGCCGCCCGAGATCCACTTCAAGGATATTTCGCCCAAGCAGCTGGTTTCCGTGGCCGCTTCCTTAATCCCATTCCTGGAGCATGACGACGCCAACCGCGCTCTCATGGGCTCCAACATGCAGCGCCAGGCGGTACCCCTGCTGTTCCCGGAACCTCCGCTGATCGGCACCGGCATGGAGGCCCGCGCGGCGAAAGATTCCGGGGCGGTCGTGGTGGCCACCGAGGCGGGCACCGTGAAGGAGGTCCAGTCCGACCGGGTCGTGGTCGACCGGATCACCTACCCGCTGAAGAAATTTCAGCGCTCCAATGCCAACACCAGCATCAACCAGCGCCCGCTGGTCGAGGTGGGCCAGAAGGTGAAGGCCGGCCAAGTGCTCGCCGACGGTGCCGCCACCAAGGACGGCATGCTGGCGATGGGCAAGAACCTGTTGGTGGCTTTCATGCCGTGGCGCGGCTACAACTTCGAGGACGCGATCCTCATCAGTGAGCGGATGGTCAAGGACGACGATTTCACCTCGGTCCACATTGAGGAGTTTGAGATCGAGGCGCGGGACACGCGGCTCGGCAACGAGGAAATCACGCGGGACATCCCGAACGTCGGCGAAGAGGCCTTGAAGGACCTGGATGAGCACGGCATCGTGCGGATTGGCGCCGAGGTGCACCCCGGCGACATCCTGGTCGGAAAGGTGGTCCCGAAATCCGAGACCGAGCAGTCTCCCGAGGAGCGGCTGCTGCGGGCGATCTTCGGCGAGAAGGCCGGCGATGTGCGGGACGCGAGCCTCACGGTTCCGCCCGTCGTCGAGGGGATCGTCGTGGACGTGAAGGTATTCTCCCGGAAGAAGGTGCGGGCCAAGGATAAGGAAGAGGTGGCCGAGGAACAGCTCAAGATGGACGCCATCCATAAGAGTTTCCAGGGACAGATCAAGAGCGTTCTGAAAGAGCGGCTGAAACTCTTAAGCCGGCTGTTGGTCGGCCAGAAGCTGGAGCATTCCATCCTGGACGAGGCCACCGGCCACGTACTGATCGCTCAGCACCAGACTGTGAAGGCGAAAGACATCGTCAAGCTGGAGAAGGCCGATCTGGAGGATGTCCGGCTGGCCGACAAGGAGGGGGAGGAGGAGTTGCGCAAGGCGCTGCTCGTTCTCAACGACCAGCTGGCGGAGTTCTCCTACGAAGAGGGGCGGGAGTTGGACCAGATGAAGAGGGGCGACGAGCTGCCTCCCGGCGTGTTGAAGAAAGTGGTGGTCTACGCCGCCTCGAAGCGCAAGGTGCAGGTCGGCGACAAGGTGGCCGGCCGCCATGGAAACAAGGGAGTTATCGCGAAGATACTTCCGGTGGAGGACCTGCCGTACTTGGACGACGGCACCCCGGTGGACATCGTTTTGAACCCGCTCGGCGTTCCGTCCCGTATGAACGTGGGCCAGATTTTGGAGACCCATCTGGGCTGGGCCGCGAAGGTGCTGGGACTGCGGATCGCCTCACCGGTGTTCGACGGCGCGCACGAGTCCGAGATCAAGGCCCTCATGAAAGAGGCGAAGATTCCGGAGAGCGGCCAGACCGTGCTGCGGGACGGCATGACCGGCAACCTGTTCGATCAGGAGGTGACGGTCGGCCACATCTACATGATGAAGCTGATCCACTTGGTGGACGATAAGATCCACGCCCGGTCGATCGGGCCGTACTCGCTGGTTACCCAGCAGCCGCTGGGCGGCAAGGCGCAGTTCGGCGGGCAGCGGTTCGGCGAGATGGAGGTTTGGGCTCTGGAGGCCTACGGTGCCGCCTACACACTGCAGGAGCTTCTGACGGTCAAGTCGGACGACGTGATTGGGCGGACCCGGATCTACGAGTCGATCGTCAAGGGAGAACATTCCCTGCGTCCGGGCACGCCGGAATCCTTCAACGTGCTGGTGAAAGAGCTTCAGAGCTTGTGCTTGGATATCCGGACCGAGCGGAGGGGCGCGTAATGTCTGAGGGCACGCGGGAACTGGACAGGCTGGAACGGGAAAAGACGGACCGCGTAGAAAAAGCCGCCCGGGACTTAGGCTTGACCGGCAATGCCGGAACCACTCCCGAAGCCCCCGCGTTCGATACGATCTCGATCCGTCTGGCCTCTCCCGAGGTGATCCGAGGCTGGTCGCGCGGCGAGGTGAAGAAGCCCGAGACGATCAACTACCGGACCCTCAAGCCGGAAAAAGACGGCCTCTTCTGCGAGCGGATCTTCGGACCCACGAAGGACTGGGAGTGCAGCTGCGGCAAGTACAAGCGGGTCAAGTATAAGGGGATCGTTTGCGACCGCTGCGGTGTGGAAGTCACCCGCTCCAGCGTGCGCCGCGAGCGGATGGGCAACATCGAGCTGGCTGCCCCTGTCACGCACGTCTGGTTCTTCAAGGCGATGCCCAGCCGGTTGGCGACCCTTCTGGACATGAATCTGCGGGACATCGAGCGGGTCATCTACTACGAGGAATACGTGGTGATCGACCCGGGCGAAACGCCGCTCAAGAAGAAAGAACTTTTGTCGGAGGAGCGCTACCAGGAGGCCGTCAAGAAATACGGCCATGGCTTCGAGGCGGAGATGGGGGCCGAGGCGCTCCGGAAGATGCTCAAGGAGCTGGACCTGGACAAGATGGCCGAAAAAATGAAGAAAGACCTCAAAACGGCCAAGGGGGAGCAGCTCCAGAAGAAACTGATCAAGACGCTGCGGATCGCGGACAGCTTCCGCAAGTCGGGCAACAAGATCGAGTGGATGATCCTCTCGGTGATTCCGGTGATCCCGCCGGACCTGCGTCCGTTGGTGCCGCTCGATGGCGGCCGCTTCGCGACCAGCGACCTGAATGACCTTTACCGCCGCGTGATCAACCGCAACAACCGCTTGAAGAAGCTGATGGAGCTGAAAGCGCCGGACGTGATCGTGCGCAATGAGAAGCGGATGCTGCAGGAGGCGGTGGACGCGCTGTTCGATAACGGGCGGCACGGCCGTCCGGTGCTGGGCCCCGGCAACCGGCCGCTCAAGTCCCTCGCCGACATGCTCAAGGGCAAGCAGGGGCGGTTCCGCCAGAACCTGCTTGGGAAAAGGGTGGACTACTCGGGCCGGTCGGTCATCGTGATCGGGCCGGAGCTGAAACTCAGCCAGTGCGGTCTGCCGAAGAAGATGGCGCTCGAGCTGTTCGAGCCGTTCATCATCAAGAAACTGCGGGAACGGGGTTTCGTGCACACGATCAAGTCGGCCAAGCGGATGGTGGAGCGGGCGCGGCTTGAGGTGTGGGACATCCTCGAGGACGTGATTCGGGACCACCCGGTGATGCTCAACCGCGCTCCCACGCTGCACCGGCTCGGCATCCAGGCGTTCGAGCCCGTGCTGATCGAGGGCAAGGCGATCAAGGTGCACCCGCTGGTCTGCACGGCGTTCAACGCCGATTTCGACGGCGACCAGATGGCGGTGCACGTGCCGTTGTCGATCGAGGCGCAGATGGAAGCCCGGCTGCTGATGCTCTCGACCAACAACGTTTTTTCTCCGGCGAGCGGCCAGCCGATCTTGAGCCCCACGCAGGACATCGTTCTTGGCTGCTATTACCTGACGCGGGAGCGGGCGGGGATCAAGGGGACCGGCTTGGTTTTCTCGACGCGCGATGAGGCGTTGCTGGCGCTGGAGGAAAACGAGGTCGGCCTACACGCGAAGGTCAAGCTGCTGGAAAAGGGTAAGCTCATCGAGACCACGCCGGGCCGGATCAGCTTG
>JAUSCU010000089.1 GCA_030651065.1 Candidatus Omnitrophota bacterium
GGGTCGGGATGAAGCCGACGTGCGCGGGGTCAAACTTCCAGCGCCGGACAGTCCAAAGGGCCGACTGGTCCAGCAGCGGGAAGCCTGAGCTCTGAGCGACCTCGACGCTGGTCGGGCGCCCGTTTTTATCCACACAGATCTCCAGCACGACTACCCCTTGCTGGTTTTCCCGGATCGCCTGGTAAGGATACGCCGGGGCCGGGTTTTTAAACCGTCCGCCGGTTCCGCTGGCGGCCCCGCCGGGAAGATAGAAGGTTGTGGGGTCCTGCCCCGGCACCGGGGAGCTTCCGTCGCCTACTGCTCCGGCCCCCGCGGCCTCGGCCTTCTCTTCGGTTAATCCGTCCTCTTCGGATTCGGGTCCCGCTTCGGGTACGGAAAGGGCGCTCGGATTACCGGCCGGCCGCGCCGGCGCCGCGACTAATGAAATCTCCATTCCGCCGGACCCGCTCTGGACGTCATACCGTGGCGGTTGAACGAACAACCCTGCGGTCCCGAACAGGAGGACCGCGTGGAGACCGCAGGCCAGCAGAAAGCTCATTCCCGGATCGCTCAAGGCTTATCGGCGGCTATGGCGCCGGTTGTTTGGATCGACACCCGCTCGATCCCCGCCCTGCGGGTTTGGTCCAGCGCCTTCACCACGTCCCCGAAATAGGCCAGTTCGTCTCCGTTGAAGACCACCCGCACGTTCGGCTGCCGGCTCCGGAGCTCCCGCAGGCGCTCGGGCAGCGTTGCCCAGTCCACCGGTTCTTTGTCCAAGTACACCCGGTTGGATTCGGTCACCGTGACGGTGACAGTCGCGGTAGGCTCTTTCTCCTGCACCTGGCCGCTCCTCGCCTTGGGCAGGTTCACCGGAATCCCCTGGTTCTTCACCATGGAGAGGGAGACCATCACAAAGGTGGCCAGCAGGAAGAAGATGATGTCGATCAACGGAATGATCTCGATCCGTGCCCGGCGTTTATGAGATGTGGACGGGATCTTCATGTAGCAGCACTTCCAATTCGGTGGCGGCTTGCTCCATCTCTTCCTTGGTCCGCTCGTAGTAGGAATTCAGCAGGTTCAGCGGAACCAGCGCCAGGATGGCGATGCAAAGACCAAACGCGGTGGCGATAAGCGCCTCGGCGATCCCGCCGGTGATGGCAGCCGGCGCGTCCATCTCCTGTCCGCCCAGCAGCCCAAAAGCCCGAATCATGCCGGTCACGGTGCCGAACAGGCCCAGCAGCGGCGAGAGGGTCACCGTGGTATCCAGCACCGTCAGGCCCTTCTGGAAAGGCTTCAGCTCTTTGGAGGCGGAATGCAGCAGCGCGCCGGACAGCGCCCGGTCCCTATGGAGCAGGCCGTACACCAAGATCCGGGCAACGGGGTCACGCGCGTGCCGCCCCAGGAAGATCGCCTCATCCAGCTTTCCTGCTTCCGCACGGCGTAGGAGGGTCCGGACCAACTCCGGTTGCTGCTTCTTCTTCTGCCGCCAAACGAACAGAGACCGTTCGATCACCGTGGTCATTGCGGCGATGGACACGATGAGCAACGGCCACATGGCCGGGCCGCCCTTCATAAACATGGAAACCATGACTGCCTCCTATGAGATTGAGATCGAGTCTCATTTTCTCTATGAGACGCCGGATTGTCAAGCGGAAATTTCGGAGGCGGTTAGTAGCGGACTTCGAGGAGGCAGAGGCCCTTGGCGGGAGCGGAGGGCGGGATGGCCGGAGGGGGTTTCCCCTTGCCGATCTCGATCAGGTAGCCGGTGATGCGCCGGGCCATGTGATACAGGAAGCCGTTGGCCCGGAAATCCAGCGTGACCAGCGGGCCTTTCCGGGTGATCTTCAGGCTCAAGGTTCGGACGGTCGTGCGAACGGAACCGCCGGAAGAGGCGAATCTCTTAAAATCACGGCGGCCGGTGAGCGGGCGGGCCGCCCGGCGCATTAGCCCCAAGTCCAGGTGTTCCGCCAAGTGGACCATCCGTTCCCTTTCAGAAAGAGGGCGGACGGGGTCATTCCAGATCTGGTAACGGTACCATTTGGATTTGGCGGAGTAGCGGGCGTGGAACCGGGCCGGCGCGATTTCAACGGACCGCACGACGATGTCGTGCGGGAGAATCGCGTTGAGCGCTTTCTGGATTTCAGGAAGAGAGAGGTGTGAGGCGACTTTCGCGTGGGCCACCTGGCCCTCGGCATGGACGCCGCTGTCGGTTCGCCCCGCCCCGGTGACCGGCACCGGCTTTCCGGTCAACTGCCGCAAGGCCTGTTCCAGGGTTTCCTGGACCGTGCGGCTGTTTTTCTGGGTCTGCCAGCCGGCGTACCCGGTGCCGTCATAGGCCAGCAGAAATTTGAGCGTGCGGGTCAACGAATCAGGGCTTCGGCGATCTGGACGGCGTTGAGGGCGGCCCCTTTACGCAGATTGTCGGAGACGATCCAGCAGACGAAGGCGTTTTTCTGGACCGGGTCCGGCCGCAGGCGGCCGACGAAGACCTCGTCCTTGTGGGCGGCATCCACCGGCATCGGGTAGGCCGGCTCCTCCACCAGTATTACGCCGGGGCTCTTCCTTAACAGATTCTTCAGCCCCTCCACGGTGGCCGGTTTCTCGGTCTCGAAATAGACTGATTCGGAGTGGGCATGCTCCACCGGCACGCGCGCGGTGGTGGCGGTGATCGCGATATTGAAGTCGTGCAGGATTTTCTGCGTCTCCTTCACCATCTTCCATTCCTCGCTGGTGTAGCCCAGCTCTTGGAACGGGCCGATGTGCGGGAAGACGTTCCCCTGGATCCTCTGCGGCAGTGCGTCGGGCGCAGGCAGCTCTTTCCCCTGCGCCGCGGCGGCCGTCTCTGCCCGGAGCGCTTCGACTGCTTTCCCTCCCGCGCCGGAGACCGCCTGGTAAGTGGAGACGATGATCCGCTTAAGCTTGAATTGGCGATGAATCGGAGCCAGCGCCACCACCAACTGGATCGTTGAGCAGTTGGGGTTGGCGATCAGCCCGTGGTGATTCTTCAGATCCTCCGGGTTCACCTCGGGGATCACCAGCGGCACTTTGGGGTCCATCCGGAAATCGGCCCCGTTGTCGATGCAGAGGGCGCCGGCCGCGATCGCCGCCTCCGCGTAGGTGACGGCGGCCCCCTTCTCCCCCTCGGTGCCCGCGAACAGGACGATCTCCTGCCCCTTAAACGCTTCCGGGCGGACCGCCTCAACGGGATAGGACTGGCCGTCCACCTGCAGGGTCCGGGCGGAACGGGCCAGAACGGTCAGCTTGGAGATGGGAAAACGCCGCTGCGCCAGCACCCGCAGGATCTCGATCCCGACGGCGCCGGCGCCGACCACGCAGACGTTGTAGGTTTTAGAGGGCTGCAACTACCAGGTCCCCCACCTCGGTGGTGGAGTACCCCATCTTGCCGGCGGCCAGGCTCTTGAGCTTCGTGGCGGTCACCGATTGCACCGCCTGCTCCACCTGCCCGGCGGCGCCGCGCTCCCCCAGGTGGTCCAGCATCATGCCCACCGCCGCGATGGCGGCCAGCGGGTTGATCACGTTCTTGCCGGCGTACTTCGGGGCGGAGCCGCCGATCGGCTCGAACATGGAGACCCCTTTGGGGTTCAAGTTTCCGCCGGCGGCGATCCCTAAGCCTCCTTGGATCATGGCGCCCAGGTCGCTGATGATGTCGCCGAATAGGTTATTGGTCACGATCACGTCGAACACCTCGGGGGATTTCACCATCCACATGACGAGCGCGTCCACGTGGGAGTAATCCTGCGTGATCTCCGGGTATTCTTTTCCAACCTCCGCGAAGACGCGAGCCCAGAGGTCGTGCGCGTAGGTCAGCACGTTGGTCTTGGCGCAGAGAGTCAGCTTCTTCTTGGCGTCCCGGGCCCTGGTGAACTCATAGGCGTACCGGATGCAGCGTTCCACTCCCTTGCGGGTGTTCAAGTCCACTTGCAGCGCCACCTCGTCCGGGGTCCCTTTCTTGAAGGCGCCGCCGATGCCGGCGTAAAGCCCCTCGGTATTCTCCCGTACCACCACGAAGTCGATGTGTTCCGGGCCCTTGTCCTTGAGCGGAGTCCAGACGCCGGGCAACAGCTTGACCGGGCGCAGGTTGATGTACTGGTCCAGCTCGAACCGGAGCCGGAGCAGGATCCCCTTTTCCAGAATGCCCGGCTTCACCTCCGGGTGGCCGATGGCCCCCAGGTAAATGGCCGACATTCCTTTGAGTTCATCGATCACCGAGTCCGGGACCGTCTCGCCGGTTCTCAGATAGCGCTCGCCGCCCAGGTCGAACGGCGTCAGATCCACGTCGAATCCGGTTTTCTCGGAGACCGCCGAGAGGACCTTTAAGCCCTCCTTGACAACCTCCGGGCCGGTGCCGTCTCCGCCGATCACTCCGATCTTATAAGTCCGTCCCATGTTAGTTTCCGATCCTTCCTGTTTCGGGGCTGGAGGCGGTGGCGTACGGTCTCTTCGGGATCCGTCCGGCCTGAAACGCCTGCCGCCCCGCCTCAACAGCCAGTTTCATCGCGCGGGCCATCTGCACCGGGTCCCTCGCCCCGGCTACCGCGGTGTTCATCAGCACTCCATGCGCCCCCAGTTCCATCGCGGCGGCGGCATCGGAAGCGGTGCCCACGCCCGCGTCCACGATGACCGGCACCTTCACCTGTTCCAGGATAAATTGGATGTTCAAGGGGTTTAGAATCCCCTGGCCTGAGCCGATCGGGGCGGCCAGGGGCATCACGCAGGCCGCTCCCGCTTCAACCAGCCGTTTTGCCATGACCGGGTCGTCGTTTGTGTAGGGCATCACGACGAACCCTTCCTTAACCAGTTGTTCCGTGGCTTTCAGCAGCCCGATCGTGTCCGGCAGAAGCGTGCGCGGATCGCCGATCACCTCCAGCTTGATCAGGTTCGACCAGCCGGCCGCCTGCGCCAGATGGGCGGTCCGGATGGCCTCCTCGGCGGTGTAACAGCCGGCCGTATTCGGCAGGATTTTGTACCGCTCCTTGTCCAGGTGGCCCAGCACCGGGTCGGACGCCGGCGAGGCCAGATTGACCCGCCGCACCGCCACGGTCACCATTCCGGTGCCGGATTCCTCCAGCGCCTTGCGCATGATCTCCGGTGATGGGTACTTCCCCGTCCCCAGGATCAGCCGGGAATGCAGCGTGTACGGGCCGATTTGAAGAGGCATGTTCGTCATTATACATCAGGAGGGCGCGCGCAGACGCCGGTTGATCCCGTAATACCCGCAGCAGCGGAGCCACATTCCGGCCGGTGTCACCGTTTTCTCATGCATCGTGATCCGCCGCAGCGCCCATCGGTCCGGCGGGAAACGTTGAAACCCCCGGTTGGTGGCGCAAGCGCCCCGGTAACCGCACCGCCGCGCGGCGCTCATCACGGCGGCGGTGTATCCCCCGCCCGGATAGCTGATGAATTCCGAGGGGATGCTGAGATTCTCGATCGCCCGCTTTGATTCGGAAAGAGTGCGCTCCAGCTCCACCTGTACCAGCGACGGAAGGTATTCGTGGTCTAGGCCGTGGCTGCCGAATGAAACGCCGCTTTCCGCCATCTGCCGGATCTGGTCCGCGGAGAGGTATCCGGGTTGGCCGATCTGGCCGGTAATCAGGAAAATGGTGGCTGGGATCCGGTACCGCAGGAGGATCGGGCAGGCCGGGATGAAATTGTCCTGGGTCCCATCATCGAACGTGATCGCCACCGCCCGGTCCGGCAGCGGCTTGCCGCCCTCCAGCGATTCAACAATCGCCGAGAGGGAGACCGGCTTCCACCGCTGGGCGAGGATGGCCATCTGTTTCTCGAACGCCTCGGGAGAAACCGTCGGCGTGTCGGCCGCCCGGTCCGGATGCACCCGGTGATACGCGAGTATCGGCGGGTACCAGAACGGCAGTTTCATCGCTTTTTCCCGCACACGAGGAGGTAGCGGCCGTCTCCGTTTGCGGCCGCGGCGGAGATCTCCTCCTGAAACAGCAGGTCCCGCTGCGCCTCGGTGACTTTCTCCGGGTTGACCGTATGGGAGAGCTGCCAGATCGGAACGATATTCAGCACCCGGATGCCGGACTCCTCGTAGATCCTCCGCAAGTCCTCCCTCTCCTGCCAGTTGTAGTAAGAGCCATCCACTTTTCCCTCCCCGCTCTTTTCGGCCCGGGCAAACGAGGGAGACCGGTGGGAGATGAAACAGAGCCCGCCGGCCTTGAGCAGCCGGATTAGCCCCCCAAGAAGTTCCCGCCAATTCTCCCGCAGGTAGAGCACCTCGTTGCAGAGCACCGCGTCGAAAGATCCGGCCGGCTGCTTCGGCAGCCAGCTTCCCAGGTTGGCCCGGACCCACCGCGGAGTGACGCCGGCATCGCGCGCGTGATTCTGTGCTTTGTGGAGCGCTACGGCCGAGGTGTCCACACCGGTCACCGGATGTCCGTCCTTGGCTAGAGGGATCGCGAGTCTCCCGGTCTGGCAGCCGGCATCCAGCAGCTTCAGGGGTCCGGTAGCCTCTTGCTTAATAACGCTCCGGATGTGATGCAGGTAGAGCCGGGCGAAGAATTGCTCCCCCTTGTTTAAATACATATCGTAGTAGCCCGGCTCGTCATGGGTGATCGCCCGCCGGATTTTTCGGAGAACCTTAAGCATCCGCCTGCTCCACCCTCAGAGTAGGGATCAGCGGCAGGCACAAGAAAGTGGCCGCTCCGGAAATGATGACGAGCCAGTTGTATCCCACCAGTTCATACAGTTTCCCCCCCGCCATGCCGGAAAGGAATGTCCCGAGGTTGAGGATGGAGGTGATCAAGGCAAAGGTGGTGGCCTCCTTCCCTTTTGGACAGATCCGGGCGGAGAAATCCATCACGATGAGCTGGATCGCCATGCTGAAGATCCCGAACAGGACCGTGTAGACCCAAATGCTGGTGGGAGTCAGATAAAGGTAGGCAAACGTGGAGAACCCGCTCACCAGCACGCTGATGATGAGCCATTTCTTGATGTTGAGGGTCCGGTTTACTCTCCAGTACCAGACGGCCCCCAGGATCGAGCAGGCGGATCCTACCGTGCTCAGGAGGCCCATGGTGAACCGGGAGAAATGAAATTCATCCCGCATCTTAAATAAGACCGGGGCGCCGAACGCCGGAGAGAACCAAAAGAGAAACAAAAACAGCATGGACAGCAGGAGGCGCTTGTTTTTCAGAACCTCTCTCAGGGAGACCGGCGATTTCGCGCCGGGAGCGGGCTGCTCCTTGTAAAGACAAGCCAGGCAGGCGACCGCCGCTGGGAAAAGGGCCACGATCAGGAAGCTCAGGTGATAATCGAAATGCTCCGCGATCCAGCCGCCGGCGATCCCGGTGATCACCGTGGCTAGGGTCAGAGATCCCCACTGGATCGATTGGATCTTCCCGGTGATCTCGTGGCGCTGGCCCTCCTCCACCATGATCCCATCCACGGCCACGTCTTTCATGGCTCCCGAGAGGGCGTCCAGGATTAAAAATGCATAGAGGGCGAACAACGGGAGAGAGGGGATGATCCCGATCGTCAACGCCGTGCAAACCCCCAGCAGGCCGCTTAAGATCATGTAGGATTTTCGGCGATACCCCCACACCGGGAAGGTATCGGAGAGCCACCCGTAGAGTGGTTTGATCATCCACGGGAGGGTGGTGACCGACCCCAGGTACATCACCGTAGAGGGGGAGAGGCCGAGTGTTTCTTTGAGGTAGAAAAAGAGAGGTTGTCCGGTCAGGCTCCCGATCCCCTGGTTGAAATAGACCAGGGCCGACATGGAATAAATTAGGAGGAGATTCTTGGAGAGCGGCTGAGCGGGAGGTTCTATGGCTGCGGGGCCGGCACCGCGGCCTTCACGGGGGCTTCCGCTTTGGGACGGATGTTTTCCATCAGGGATCGGCCGCGCTGCGCCGACAGCATCGCCAAGCTCAGCGAGGTCAGCATGAAGATGACCGCGCAAGCGCTGGTGGCGCGCGTCAGGAAACTGGCCCCCCGCGTTCCGAGGACGGACTGCGCCGCTCCGCCGCCCGTGTCGGTCAATCCGCCCCCCCGCCCCGCCTGGAGCAGGATTACGCCGATCAGGATAAAACAGGCGATCAGATGAACCGTCAGGATGAGTGGGTAGAGCATCCGGCCTCCTTCGTTTGTACGGTAGATTCGATGATAGAGAGAAACCCTTTTGGCTCCAGGCTGGCCCCGCCGACCAAGGCGCCGTCCACGTCCGGCTGCGCCATCAGCTCCGCGGCGTTCTCCGCCTTAACGGAACCGCCGTATTGGATCCGGATCGCGTCCGCGGCCGCCTGCCCGAACCGGCCGGCCAGCCAACGGCGGATCTTTTCGTGGACCTCCTGCGCCTGAACGGAAGTGGCGTTCTGCCCGGTGCCGATTGCCCAGACCGGCTCATACGCCACGATCAACTGCGCCTTCGCGGTGAGGGGCTCGATCCCCTCCAGCGCCGCCTGCAGTTGCGTCTCGATGATTTCCCATGTTTTTCCCTGCTGGCGTTGCTGCAGCGTCTCGCCGACACAGAGGATGCCGTTCAAGCCCGCTTCCAGAGTTGCTTTCAGCCGTTTTCGGACGGTGGCGTCGGTTTCGCCGAAGAACTGCCGCCGCTCCGAGTGGCCCACGATCGCGACCTTGCAGCCCAGCTCTTTGAGCATTGCGGCGGAGATCTCGCCGGTGAAGGCCCCTTTTGACTCCCAGTGGATGTTCTGCGCCCCGAGCGAAATGGAGCTGGCCCGGAGCAGTTCACCTACTTTTTGAAGGACCGTGAAGGGGGGGAAAAGAACCACCTCGATCTGCGGGGTGGCGTGGAAACCCTTGAGAAGATCACGGGTGATTGTGACGGCCTGCTCTTGCGTGCCGTTCATCTTCCAGTTGCCCGCGACGATGGGGCGGCGGTGGCCGTGGCTCATTTCTTCGCCAACGCCGCCACGCCCGGCAGTGTCCGCCCTTCCAGAAACTCCAGGCTGGCCCCGCCGCCGGTGGAGACGTGGGTCATCTTATTCGCCAGCCCGAATTGGGTGATCGCGGCGGCGGTATCTCCCCCGCCGACCACGCTGACGGCGCCGGACCCGGCCACCGCTTGGGCGACCGCGCGAGTCCCAGCGGCGAACGGCTCCATCTCGAACACGCCCAACGGCCCGTTCCAGAGGATCGTCTTGGCCCCCTGCAGTGCCTTGCAGAAATCGGCCGCCGTCTTGGGGCCGATGTCCATCCCTTCCCAGTTGTCCGGCACGCCGGGCTTCTCAGTGATCTTCCGCTGCGCGTCTGAGGAAAACTTGTCGGCGATCACATGGTCCAACGGCAGGCGGATCTCTACACCC
>JAUSCU010000091.1 GCA_030651065.1 Candidatus Omnitrophota bacterium
CGATCTGCTGATTGCCGTCGGCGGCGGGGCGGGGACCCTCTCCGAGATCGGTTTTGCCCTCAAGCTGCACAAGCCGCTGATTTTGCTCGGCTCCTGGGAAATCCGGCCTCCCTCCGGCAACGATTCGCTGGCCAACCACGCGCACACGGTGGATTCGCCGGCGGAGGCGATCCAGTTGGCTCTGCGCTTGGCCCGTCTTTCCAGGTAGAATATAGAACTCATGGAAAGTAAGGCAATCCAGCGGCTTGAAGAGAAAATGGCCGACCTGCCGACCGGCTCGCTTCGCCACCAGACGCTCGAGGCGGCCAAGCGGTTCAAGGCCTCCTGGATCGATCTGGGACGGATGCTCTGGACCGTCTACCGGGAGAAGAAGTTCCGGGAGTGGGGCTACCTCACGTTCGAGGCCTACTGCGCGAAAGAAGTCGGCATCCGGGCCCCCACCGCCAAGAAGCTTCTGCATTCGTATTATTTCCTGGAGAAGGAAGAGCCGTCCACCTTGAAGCGGCTAACCTCCTCCGACTCCGGGCCGGCTCCCGTTCAGGTTCCTTCCGCCGATTCGGTCAACCTGCTGCGCCTGCTGAAGAACCGGGAGGAGGTTCCGGCGGAGGATTACCAGAAGGTCCGAAGCTACGTGCTGGAAAAAGGCAAGGAAGCGCAGGAAGTCCGCCGGGAAGTGAGCTCGTTGCTGAACGAGAATAAGAGATCGGACCCAGAAGAGGTGCAGGAAGCCAGAGCCAAGTCGGCCGTGCGGCGAATGATCGGCACCCTCCGAGCGCTCCGCCAACAGCTCTCCGGCGGGGAGCTGGTCCCCAAAAAGATCCTCACCGAGGTGGATGGGCTGGCCAAGAAGCTGGAGGATCTTCTCTGAGCCTGTCGCTGCGGCTGGCTCTCTGGATGAGCCGGCGCAACGGACGGTTGCTGGCCCAGCGCCTCGCGTCGGAGAAGAAACTGCCGCCGCTCGGTCAGCAGGAGAAGATCTTTCGGAAACAGATGGAGCCGCTGGTCGCTGGGTTTCAGCCGGGGCTTCAGGAACGGCTGCTCGCCGCGGCGGTTGCCGCGGCGGTGGAGTGGAGCAAAACACACAGGTGAAACGATGAAACCGGTTGGTTTGAAGAGGGGAGCCCGCACGCCGTTCGTGAAGATGGGCAAGGAATTCGCCCATTTGAACGCGGTGGATCTTTCCGTCAGGCTGGTGGACGGCATCCTCGAAAAACGGATGGTCCCCCAGGACCGGATCCAGCACGTGATCTGGGGAATGGTGGTCGCCGATCCGAACATTTACTCCATCGGCCGGGAGGTGGTGCTCGGTTCCCGCCTGGATAACCGGGTGGAGGCATACAGCCTTTCACGCGCTTGCGCCACCTCGCTGCAGGCGGCGGCCAACGCCGTTTCCTATTACCAGACCTTCCCGGAGGAACCCTCGGTGACGCTGGTGGGCGGCGTCGAATCCTTCTCCTCGGCCCGTCCGGTGCTGACCGACGAGGCGGCCGTTTTCTTTAAACGGATGGGCAGCAAGATGCCGGTGGCCGGGAAGATCAAATCCTTTTTCAAGACGCCGCTCAAAAAGTTCCTTCCGGTAGCACCCTCGGCCAAAGAGTATTCCACGGGGCTCACGATGGGGGAACATTGCGAGCTGATGGTCAAGGAATTCAAGATCGCGCGGGAGCGGCAGGACAGGTTCGCGCTCACCTCCCATCAGAACGCCGCCGCGGCCCGCTCCAAGGTGGCCGCGCAGTTGATCCCGGTCGAGGGGACCGCCAAAGACACGCTGATCCGGGACAACACCTCCCTGGAGGCGCTCAAGGGCCTGCCTACAGCGTTTGACCGCTCTCCGGCCGGGACGATCACGGCCGGCAACGCGAGCCCCTTCACCGACGGGGCGTCCGCCCTCTTCTGCGTCTCCCCAGCGCTGGAATCCCAAGTGCCGCCGGACGCGTACCTCACGGACTTTGAGTTCGTCGGCGTGGAGCCGAAGGATGGCCTGCTGATGGGGCCGGGCAAGGCAATGCTGCGGGTCCTGGAGCGCAACCGCCTGCGTTGGGAGGATCTGGATTACATCGAAGTCCACGAGGCGTTCGCGGGCCAGGTTCTCTGCAACGTGGAGGCGGTCAATAACCCCGCCTACCGGGCGGGAAAGTACGGTTCCTCGTACGACGCGGGCCGGCTCGATGAAATCCGATTGAACCCGTGGGGTTCCTCCATCGCTTACGGCCATCCGTTCGGCGCGACCGGCGCCCGGATGCTCAACCAGGCGGTTGCTTTCCTCCAGGAAACGAAGGGCCGCCGCGCCCTCCTCGGCATCTGTACCGCCGGTGCTCTTGCCGGTTCAGCCCTCATTGAGCGGCGCTCAAGTTGATCCTCCGGAAGAAGCTTTCGCTCTGGCTGCCGGTGGCCGTTTACACGGCCTTCATCTTTTGGTTGTCGTCCGCCCCTCGCGTCCCTCCGCCGTTCTTGCGCTGGCCCGGCGCCGACAAGCTCGTTCACCTGAGCGAGTACACCCCGCTCGGGGCTCTGCTGCTGCGGGCTTTCAGCCGTTCCCAGTTCCCGGCCGCGTTCGCGACCGGCGCGATGATCGGAGGGCTGGATGAGATGTTTCAGGGGTTCGTGCCGACCCGCCACGTGAGCGCGTGGGATTTTATCGCCGATGTGGCCGGTGTCGCGATCGGATTTGCGATCTACCGCTGGAAGAAGGCCAAAACTCCGTAGTGATCGGAGGGGTGAAGCCCGCCGGCCCCTTGTTCCCGGCAAGCCACCTCGCAGCGCGCTGCCGGAAGCTGTCCCCGCAGGAACAGGTAATCGATCCGCCGGTCCGGGAAGCGGACCGAGTGGGATTGGATGAAGGGATTTTGGTTGTCCCAGGTGATCCCGCCCCTCGCGTGCAGGTCGGTAAAACCCCTTAAGATCATCCGCCGCGCCGGTAGGTCCTCCGGCGGCGCGTTGAAATCCCCACCGACCAGTACCGGTTCGGGAAGCCCGGCCATGATCTCCAGAAGCTCCTCCACCTGCGCTAGCCGGGTTGCGCCATCGTCCGCTTTCCAAGCCAAGTGAGTAGTGCCGGCCCAGAGATTCCCCCCTTCGATCTCCAGCCGGGCGAACAGCGCGCCCCGAAGATGCGGTTCCAGCGGGGAGGCCACCTGGTAGGTGATCCGTTTCTCTTCCCGCGCCGGGAACCGGCTTAAGATTGCCAAGCCGGTCTCCGGGAAATGGATCCGGACCGGGTAGGGAAGGGACTCCAGGAAATTGTCCGGGACGTTGGCTTCCTGCAGCAGCAAAATGTCGGCGTCCGCCTGCAGGATCGCCTCCCGCAGAACAGGCCGCCTCTCCGCCGGCCCATACGCGCCCCACATATTGAGCGTCAGCACTTTCACGACCGCATGATATCACGGCCAGCTTATGCGCTAAGATGGCTCCATGTTCGCGAAGCGGACTGGATGGGATTTGAGGCCGAATAAGCTCAGCAAGAAGCTGGCCGAGATGCGGGCGCGGGGCGAGGAGATCATTGACCTCACCGAATCCAACCCGACCCGTGTCGGCCTGCACTATCCCGATGAGCTGCTGAAAGAGTTGGCCGACCCGCGTGGCCTCCTCTACGAACCGGACCCGCGCGGCCTGCTGCCGGCCCGGAAGGTGGTCGCGTCGATCTATGCCGCCAAGGGAGCCCCGGTGGACCCGGAACGGATTTTCCTGACGGCCAGCACCAGCGAAGCCTATTCCATGCTGTTCCGGTTGCTGGCCGATCCGGGAGACCAGGTGCTGGTGCCCCGTCCGAGTTACCCCCTTTTTGGCTACCTCGCCGGCCTGAACGACCTGGAAACCGTTTTTTATCCGCTCCATCTCGGAACGGACGGGCACTGGCGCGTGGGCTTAAAGGAGCTCGAAGAGGCGATGACTCCCCGTACCCGGGCGCTCATCGTGGTCCATCCGAATAACCCGACCGGTTCCTGCTTGACCTACGAAGAACGAGATCAGGCGGCCGCTCTTTGCGCGCGGCGGGGTATTGCGCTGATCTGCGACGAGGTATTCGCTGAATATCGGACTCCAGCCGGCAGGCGGGTCCCGGCAACCTTGTTGAAGGAGGGAGGACCGTTGACCTTCGCGCTGGGAGGGCTGTCCAAATGGATGGGGCTGCCGCAGATGAAACTCTCCTGGATCGCCTGCGCGGGGCCGGACTCTGAGGTTTCGGGGGCGCTGGCCCGGCTGGAGGTGATCGCCGATACCGCCCTTTCCGTGAACACCCCGGTCCAGGCCGCTTTTCCGCGATGGGCCGGTTTCGCCCCAACCATCCAGCGGCAGATCCGGGAACGGGTGCAGAGCAACCGGGATTGGATGAAAAAACTGCTTCCGGCCGATGGGGGGTGGAACGGCGTGCTGGAGTTGCCGGGTGTGCGGGACGAGGAGTCCTGGGCGCTGGAGCTACTCGAGCGCCGCCGGGTTCTCGTGCATCCGGGTTATTTTTACGATTTTGAGCAATCGGGAATCGCCGTCGTCAGCTTGCTGCTTCCTTCCGGTGGTTTCCAAGAGGGAATCCGGCGGCTCCTGGCGAATAGTGCTACAATACAAACATGAGCCGCACCTGCTTTCGATTAACAGGCCTCTTCCTTCCTGGTTTGCTCCTCTTTTCCGCGCCGGGCAATCTTCATGCTCTGATTCAGGACCAGGAAAGCTCTTGGCCGAACGAGCGGGAGCGGGGTTCCTATCAAGCCAAGATTGCTTCCACTGGAAAGCTGCTTTGGCAGGTCAGCTGGGAAACCAAAGTGACCAAGGAGCAGGGGCGGTCGCATGTTGAGATCAACGAGCAGGGAGAGGGAACGCCGTGGCGCGCGAAGGAAGCGCTCGTTTGGAAAAAGAAGTTCCTTTTCCAGGAGGGCCCGCTTGAGCCGGACCTACAGGTGCAGTCGGTGGTCGGCTCCCGCTGGACCCAGGACGGCCAGCCGGTCAGCGAGATGGATTTCGAGGTGGACCCCCTCCGGAAGCAGATTTCTTACCGGGACTCCGAGCCCGGGAAAAAACCTCAGAGCGCTGTTTTCCCGTGGACCTCCGAGAGTATTCCCGATGAGCTTCTGTTTCACTGGGTGAGGACCTTGCCGTTTCAGGAGATTGGGGATGAGAATCCGCCGGCCTCCGAGTTCACGCTGGTGGTTTCCCCCAAGAGGCGGTTCCGGATCAAGGTCCAGATCCAGGGAATAGAGATGGTGACGACTCCCGCGGGAACTTTTTCCTGCTACCGGATCAGCTTGGTCCCGCAGTTGCCTGGGCCGCTCAAGGCGATGGCGCCCCGCATGGCTCTCTGGTGCCGGACCGATCCCCCCAACTATTGGGTCCGCTACCAAGGTCCGGTCGGCGGGCCCGGATCGCCGGAAGCGGTGATCGAATTGATGGAGTTTAAGCAGGGATGAAGATCGCGTGCGACGTCTGCGGCAAGGCCGTGGATGACACGATGCTCCAGATTGTTGAGACGGAAGGCCAAATCCTCTACGCTTGCCCCGAATGTTTCCTTGGCCACCAGGGACACCCCCCCGAAGAGCAAGCTTAAGGCCGGGTTGACAGATGGGCCGTATTAGTGGCATACTAACAAATTGTAAGACAATGAAACAATTCACAGAGGACTTCCAGAAGCTAGTGACCCCGGCTGTCGCGCTTTACGCGCGGTGGCTGAAGAAGGCCGTGGCCTGTTCGCACGCCTTCACCCGCTGTACGGCCATCATGGCCGGGTCATGGGCTTGGGGACCGAGAGGGGTGCTAGAGAACAAGTAAGAGTCAGGAAACACCGGAACCTTCAAGCCCATGATCAAAGAGATCACGGGCTTTTTTGTTGCCAAAAGAGAGGAGGAAAAGAAAATGCCGAAAGTGTCCGAAAACGCGAGAGCGCCGACTTTGCTTCGGGTCCGGAGGAATCCCGTCAAGCTGACGGCGCTGCTTTACCTGAAAGAGGCGCTGAGGAAGGAGCGGTACGAGGAGTGCTCCGAGTTCATCCGGGTCGCCAAAGAGTTCGGCGCTCAGGAACGGGAGGTTGAAGAACTGCTGGAAGATTCCCGGAGGATGCCGAGGTAAATGGTCTACGCGGCGACGGCGTCGGGCTGCCGGGCCATGCGTTCCCGCTGCTGGATCGTCGGCACGTGGATGTCCCATGCCAACCGCAGCGCGGAGAGGAACCGGATGGTGAGGTACGTCAAGTCCAGCTCCCACCATTTCAGGCCGTGCGCGGCCGATTTGGGGAAGGCGTGATGGTTATTGTGCCATCCTTCACCGTAGGTGAGGAGGGCCACCCACCAGTTATTCGTGGACCGGTCGCCGACGGCCCAGGTCCTGTAGCCCCAGGTATGGGCGGCAGAATTCACGAACCAGGTGGCATGCCACATGAAGACGGTGCGGAAGATGATACCCCAGAAAACAAAGGGCCAGCCGCCCCAGAAGTAGAAAAGGACGGCCAGCGGGAACTGGTAGAAACCGAAGGTTTTGTTCAGGAACCGGTAAACCGGGTCCCGGGCCAGGTCGGGAGCGAACTCCTTGTACTTCTCATAATCATCCAGCTCATCGGTAAAGGTGAACAGCCACCCCATGTGGGCCCACCAGAAACCGCGGGTGGGGCTGTGCGGATCACCCGGGCCGTCCGAGCGGGCGTGATGGATCCGGTGGGTGGCCACCCATTTGATGGGGCCGTTCTGCCAAGCCAAACAGCTGAACATCACCAGAAGGTATTCCAGGGGTTTCGGGACCTGAAACGAGCGGTGCGTCAGGAGGCGGTGATAGCAGAGACAGATCCCCAGTCCGCCGGTGATCCACTGCATGGCGACAAAAAGCCAGAAGGCCTGCCAGTTAAAGAAGAAAAAAGCCCCGGCGGCGGCCACATGCATCAAGGCGAACGCGAAAATGCTATCCCGCTTCCAGCGAATAGGCATGGAGTCACGATACCATTTTTGGGTGGGGGGCGTCAAAGGGAATTCATTGACGGTAGTGGGTCAATTTCAATCTAGCAAGCTCAAGAGGTCTTCTAACGTCCAAATTGAACTCGAAATGCCAGCCTCCATAGCCGGGGTAACTCGCAAGGTCTGATGTACCCGGCAGAAATTATAACGGAATGTTCACTTTTAGGGCTTGACAGACGGTGAGATAAATGCTATGCTTTGAGTATGAACACAATCCAAGTGATGAGGCAGTTTCAAGATGACAAAGCGTGTATGGCGTTTCTGTGCGAGATTCGGTGGAAAGCAAAAATGAAGTGTCCCTACTGCAACGGCGGGAATATCAGCAAGCACCAGGAGAAAGACCGGAGAGATCGGCTTCAATGTAGCGGTTGCCGGAAGTCGTTTTCTCCGACGGTCAATACCATTCTCCACAAAACGCATATCCCGCTGTTCAAGTGGTTCCTCGCTATCTCCCTGCTGTCCGAAGCGAAGAAGTCCATTTCAAGCCGACAGCTTGCGAGACACCTTTCCCTGCCTGTGAAAACGGCCTACTCGCTTTCACAGCGAATCAGGAAAGCTCTGCTCGGCACAAGGTCGCCTCTCTTGAAGGGCATTATCGAGTTGGACGAAACCTACATCGGAGGCAAGCCGAGATTCCCGAACACCGGAGCTAAGAGAGGCCGAGGCACGAAGAAAACCCTGGTGGTGGGTATGTTGGAGCGGGGCGGTAGCGTGATAAACCAGGTCGAGAAGCAGTACCGAAAAAAGCAGGTTCGGGACATGGTTCTGCAAAATGCCGATGTTGAAAAATCGTCCTTCTATACCGACGATTACGGAGCATATAATCAGATCGGGAGATTCGCTCCGCACGAATCGGTCAATCACAGCATGAGGGAGTACGTTCGGGGCGACGTTCACACAAACACCATTGAGGGATATTGGGCTTTGGTGAAACGAGCTTGGTACGGACAGCACCACCACTACACCAAGAAATACACGCCTCTCTATATTGCCGAATCGAGCTTCAAATACAACAACCGAAAACTTCACTCATCCGAGGTTTTCAACAAGATCATGGACGCATGTATAAATTCATAGACCTGTTTTGCGGGATTGGCGGGTTCCGGTCGGCTCTCGAAAAGAAAGGATTGGAGTGCGTCTTTTCCTCGGACATAGACGAGAAGGCAGCCGAATCCTACCGTAAGAACTTTGGTGATAAGCCGAAGGGCGACATTACCGAAATCTCGGAGAAGAAGATACCGGCTCACGACATTTTATGTGCCGGTTTCCCTTGTCAGTCGTTCAGCATTTCCGGCGACATGAAGGGGTTGGACGATAACCGAGGCCGCTTGTTTTACGAGATCATCCGAATCGCTCAATACCATCAGCCCTACGTCCTTCTCTTGGAGAACGTGAAGAACATCCTCACCGTTGACGACGGCCAAGTTATCAAGACCATCGAGACAAAGCTCGACGAGATCGGCTATCGGCTCCACAAGCACGTCCTCAACGCCTCTTACTTTGGAATCCCGCAAAGCAGGGAGCGCGTCTACTTTGTCGGATTGAGAAAGGATACCGGAGCGAAATCGAAGCTCTCGTACAGCCCCCCCATTGAAACCCGAAAGAGGATTTTCCTCGAAGATGTATTGGAGAAAGATATTGAGCCGTCCCTGTTCATCACCAGGGACGACATGGTGATTGATCGGGACGATAAGGAACACGCTTTGGAGCCGATTCGAGTAGGCCAGGTCAACAAGGGCGGCCAGGGCGAGAGGATATACAGCGTCAAGGGACATGCCATCACGCTATCGGCCTACGGCGGCGGGGCCGGAGCCAGGACGGGCCTTTACTTGGTAAAAGATCGAGTGCGGAAGCTCTCCATTACGGAGTGCAAAACGCTGATGGGATTTCCGAGCATCTTCCACGTCAGCGAAGGAATCCAGGGATACCAACAGCTTGGGAACGCCGTCATTCCCGCCATGATTTCGCACGTCTACGATTCGATAAAGCTCTCTTGAACCGCAACGCCATCATTGGCCGCAACGTGGAAGTCCTGTTCAAAAACAGCGCAGGTTGCCGAGGCATTATGGATATCGAAGAGAAATGTTTATGTCCAGTAGCTATCGCCCAGGCCGCCCTCGACGGGAAGGACGCATGAGCCATCAGCACTTCACCGATCCGAACGACCTGCCGTTATGGCCGATTCTGATTCGCCCCTTAATGTTTCTAGCTTTCTTCGTTGTGGTACTGGCTGCTATTTTCCTGGGTCTATTTCTGTTTATAAAAACTCTATGAAAGAAAAGATTGAGGCGATATTCCTACAGATATTTGGCTGGCTGCCGACCCAGCCGAACGATCCGTGCCGGCAGTTCTTGGATGCGGTGATTAAAGTCGTTGAAGAGAAAGATGCCTGACCAAGTGTTCAAGCTGACCGCAACGAGTAAAATCCTGATTCGGGCGGTCATGCAAGCTATCCAAACTCCCGGAAAGCTGCTTGACCTTGGATGCGGGACTGGGATCGTTGGCATCAGTTTGGCTAACGCAGGGAAAGCCACCTTTCCTGTCTACTTCTCCGATGTGTCAGAGGATGCCATTACCTACGCACGGAACGTTGCTTTCATGTCGTGTAAGGAGTGCGTGGCTAAAGCGGGATCGCTGTTTGAGCCGTGGCATGGAGAGAAGTTTGACACCATTGTGGATGATGTGTCGGGCGTGTCAGAGCCAGTCGCCAAGCTCTCACCCTGGTTTCAAGGGGTGGCGTGCGACACGGATCGGGACGGAACACGCCTGATCTGCCAAGTGCTGAAGGAGACACCCGATCATCTAAATCCAGGTGGGAGGCTGTTCTTCCCAGTGCTGTCGTTGTCGGATGAGAAGAAGATTCTGAGCTGTGCTAAAGACCATTTCAAGCAGGTGAGAATACTGGCCGAGCAGATCTGGTTCCTACCGCCTGAGCTGCATAACCACCTGGAACTCTTACAGCAGTTGAGCAAGGAAGGGCTGATCCGGCTGGAATGGAGGTTCGGGAAGTGGTGCTGGTACACGCAGATTTGGGAGGCGAGTAATGACTGATCGGGTGGTCTTCTACGGAGACGCAACGTTCTCATTGTTCTCTGGAGGGCTACACATCCTGTGCGATCCGTGGTTCAACGCACCGTCTGTTGCGGGTGCGTTCGAGAAACTTCCTCCCTGCTCGGTTAAGGTCGAGGATATTCCTAGACCTGACTACCTCTACATCTCGCACATCCACAGCGACCATTGCGAGTATGAGACGCTTGAAGCGTTGGATAAGTACATTCCAGTTATCCTGATCGACCGAGATCCAAACTACTTGACAAGGATGCTTAGAACTAGAGGATTCAAAAACCTCGTTTTTATCCCTGAAGGAGTTCCCACCCAAATCCAGCCTGGACTCACCGTTGAAACGTTCGGTGCGACCTACCCGCACGTGGGTGGGGAAGTGATCGACAGCTCGGTCTTGTTCACCCTACATGGAAAGACGATCTTAAACTGCAACGATAACACGCCGGAGAAAGAGTTCTGCGAGAAGTTCGCTAGGAGAAATCTCCAGTTGGATCTGGCATTCATCCCGCCCGGCGGCGGGGGAAGCTATCCGTCCATGTACGATAATCTCGCGAGTAAGGAAAAGGAATCCATCCTAGAAAAAGTTCAAGATGAGGATTTGGCTGTATTCTCAAGAGCGATTGACATTCTAAAACCAAAGGTGGTTGTTCCTATAGCTGGCGGGTATGCGATCCGGGGCTTGCATCCAGTGGAGGTGAACTGGCAGCAGAACCGGATCATTAATTCAATAGATGTCGTGGAGTACCACCAGACTCATGGGAAAGTTCCAACCTTAATTGTTCCGCTTCAACCTGAGATGGAAATGGATCTGGACGGTAAGGTTATTCGGGGTGCCTATAAGGCATTAACTATCGGAGAACTGACCTCCTATTTCACGCAGCTTTCCGTTACACCCGTTGATCCTCTGATACGAACCCGCCGAAAACTGGATACTCTATTTCATCTTCTAAATAAAGCACGGGCGAACCTGTGGAAGAAACAGATACAGAAAGAAATGTTACCTGATTATCGGATCTATTTTGACGTGGAAGGACAAGTAGATCTGTTTGAAATCTACCTAATTTCTGAAAACTTCTTGAGAGTGCTAAGAACTCAATCTCTGACTGAACCCTACTTGAAGATTTCTCTCGATCAGGACACCTTATTGGAATGGCTGCTAGGATTCGAGGATTTCAATATGCTGGATTCCGGGCATCGTATCCGGTTCTACCGTGCTCCTAACCAGTACGTACAGGAAGTTTACTATCTCATGTCATGGTTTAGACTGTGAGGAGTGCCTTCTTCGAGTCAATCACGCATCTCCACCGTCCCATTGTTTGGTGGTGCTTGCTGCGAGGGTACAAGATCAGCGTGTTTGATTTCACCTATCGGCTCAAGAAACTTAACTGGCTCCGGCCCCTGATCCTGAACGGTACCATCAAGCGAATTTACATTCATCCTGGTTCAAAGGCGGAAGAGACAGCCTTGCGGTTGACTGAGCGATTGTACCCGAAACTGAGACACTCTCCTCTGATTCGAGCAATGGAGGAACGCTACTCCAGGGCCGAGGTAGAACCCATATTCAAGTACGCCTTGATGACCCGGCTGTTCAGGCAGGTCTTCATGCGGAAATGGATGGAGAATTTCGGGAAAGGAGCGGCCCTGATTCCAGCTTTCCAGCCAAGCACTTTCCGGTATTATCTGGCTAGTCTGGCTCGTGTTTTCCTGTCGATTCTAATCCGTCCGGATTACGGCCCGATCCAGTTCAAGTATCTCTACTCGATCGAGAGTGCGTTCCAAGCGAAGAGGGATGGAAGTAGGCGGTTTGATTTCCTTCTGGATGGAGTGGAACTCACCCAACAGAATACACTGTTCGTGGTGGGGCATGGGGTGGACGGAGATTGGGTTGAGGAAGAGATGGAACAGGGATACGAGTTCACCCGCTGGAACGATTATGTCGGCGTGAAAGATTTGCGGGCTGCGCTTCACCTCAACTGGCTGGGCCTGAAACACTGGACTGCCCCTGCCTGGATTCATGAGGCGTTCACCTCCGGGCTGTGGACGCAGATCAGGAACGGAACGCTGATCGGGTCTATGAAACCTGGGAGCCGATTCATCTACACGAACCAGTACGGACTGACTCCGCGCTGGAGGAACGTGCTTCTGCGCCGGCAAGGAGCTTCAAGCTGGTACTTCACGCACTCTTCCGGCGGTGGGTTTGAGAGAGGGGATACCTCCAAAGAACTGTTTGGGAATGGAAAGGACTTCGGCGGGCTGATCCGCCTGTGGATGTACGATAACCCAGATCATTTCGTGACGGTCGGCAAAGAGCAGATTGACTACTACAAGAAACACCGGCAGGCCGTCTCCACCTATCACGCTGTCGGGAATATCTGGTCGGAACATATTCTAGAGATGGCGAAATGATTGACCTGAAAGAAGCGCTTTCCTCGGTAGGCGTTCAACCCGGCGAGATTCTCATGGTGCACAGCCGCCTGTTCGGGCCGGGACTCTTACCTGGAATTGAGCCAAAAGATTATGCCAGCACCTACCTCAAGACGTTCCAAGAAGTGTTGGGTGAGACTGGGACATTGGTGGTTCCAAGCTATACCACCTCGTTTGGCCGGGTCGGGAAACCGTTCCACCTGGAAACTTCCCCGTCCGAGATGGGCGTGTTCAGCGAGTGCGTGAGACAGCAGGAAGGAAGCCAGAGAACACTTCACCCCATTCAGTCCGTTACGGCTATCGGGTCACAAGCCTATGGATTGACCCATGACCACCCTCGCTGGAACGTGGGAGCCGACACGATCTGGGATCGACTCTTGCAGAAGCGGGCTTCTGTTCTAAGTATCGGGCTACCTCTTCACCTGTGCCTGAGCTTCGTGCATCAAGTCGAGTTCCTCGCTTGCGTTCCCTATGTGTACCACAAGGTGCTCAGGGGAGAGGTACATGCTCAGGGTAAGCGGGTGGAGGGCGACTTCTTCCTGGCGGCTCGATACCTGAATCGTGGAGTGGCTTATGGACTGGCCCGTAGATTCATTCTGGATCTTTCGCCCTGGATGACCACGGTGAGGTTCGGGTTGAGCGTGATCCAGCACGTTCCGCTAGAGGCGGTGTACCGGGTCTGCATGGCCGGGTTGAGAAACGATCCGTACTATCTGCTTAAAGAACCGCCCACCTTCACGTCGGGTGAGATCCCGCTGGATGGCGTAACTAAGGAACGAGAAGAACCTGTTGTCAGCTACTTCCAAAAAGGAGAATGACGTGCCTGAACAAGAAGAGATATTGAAACTGGTCGCCCTTGCTCTGAATGTTCCAGAGAGCAAGGTAACTGAGGACTCCAGCGCAGAGAACATGAACGAGTGGGACTCGTTCGGGCAACTGTGCATCATGCAAGCGTTGTGGCAGAAGTACCCGACCTACGCTCCATCCCAAGAACTGCAAACCAAGGTTTCTCAAGCGAATATGGCAAACCTCAAGAGCTTGATCGAACACCCGGATATTGCAACCGCTACGTCCATCCAGAAAATCCTGGAGTTGTTCAAGTGAAGGAGAGGATGCTGACCATTATCCTCTCTGTTCTCCTATCCCTCTTAGCTTCAATGGCGTTTAGCGGATCGGTACTGAGCAGGGAGTTCACGCGAGGATACAATCAGTTGTGGGAGCGAGACCGGAAGCTGGACAGTTCCCTAGGGGAGTTCGCAGCCCAACGGCAGCGCACCGATAACCTGGATACATCGGCTCATGGTCTTGCCATCAATCTGGATGAGACTACGAAGGATCTTAGGAA
>JAUSCU010000107.1 GCA_030651065.1 Candidatus Omnitrophota bacterium
TCCACCTGACGCTGATCCCCTATCTGCGGGCGGCCGGCGAGCTCAAGACCAAGCCGACCCAGCACTCGGTGCAGAAACTGCGCGAGATCGGACTGCAGCCGGAGATCCTGCTCTGCCGCACCGAGAAGCCGGTCTCCCGCAGCTTCTGCACCGAGTGCTGCGTTGGTTTGGTCTTGAGCTCGCCGGCCGCCCGCAGGTAGGGGATGAGCGTTAGGTGGATGTTGATTACGTTGCCGCGGCCCGCCTCCAGCTTGAACTGGCGGATCGCTTCGAGGAATGGGAGCGACTCAATGTCGCCGACGGTGCCGCCCACCTCGCAGATCACCACGTCCAGGGTCTTCCCCTTCGAGACGCGGCGGATTCCTTCCTTGATCTCGTCGGTGATGTGCGGGACCACCTGCACCGTGGAGCCCAGGTACTCGCCGGCGCGCTCCTTGCGGATCACCGAGTCGTAGATCCGCCCGGTGGTGAAGTTGTTGTCCCGGCCGGTGGTGATGGAGGTGAACCGCTCGTAGTGGCCCAGGTCGAGGTCCGTCTCCGAACCGTCGTCGGTCACGTAAACCTCGCCGTGCTGGTAGGGATTCATCGTTCCGGGGTCCACATTGATGTAGGGGTCCAGCTTCTGTATCGTGATCTTGAGGCCCCGCGACTCCAGCAGGCGGCCGATCGAGGCGGAGGCCACCCCCTTGCCCAGACTGGAGACCACTCCCCCAGTAATAAAAATATACTTAGGCACCGATGATCGCCTCCACCCGCTTCAAATCCTCCGGAGTATCCACGCCGATCGTGTTCTGCGGAGAATCCAGCACCTTGATCCGGACCCCCCGCTCCAGCGCCCGCAACTGCTCCAGCCCCTCCGTCCTCTCCAGGGCGGAAACCGGCCAGGAGACGAACTGCTCCAGGAAACTCCGCCGGTAGGCGTACAACCCTATGTGTTTATACCACGTCACCGAAAAGAGATCCCCCGCCCGGTAGGCCGGGATGGACGCCCGGGAAAAATAGAGCGCCCAACCCCGCTGGTCGCTCACCACCTTGACCACGTTCGGATCGTTGTAGCCTTCCGGCCCTTTCATCGCGAAGCGGAGCGTCGCCATCTGGGCCTCCGGCTCCCGCAGCAGCCCGTCCACCAGCCCGTCGATCATCCGCGGCGTGATCAGCGGCTCATCCCCCTGAATGTTCACGATCACCTGCGCCCGCGTCTCCCGGGCCGCTTCCCAGACCCGGTCGGTGCCGGAGGGCAAGTCCACAGAAGTCATCACCCCTTCGCCGCCAAAGGCCCGGACCGCTTCCCTGATCCGCTCGTCATCGGTCGCGACGATCAGCCGGTCCAGTTTCTTGGCAGTCTTGGCCCGGTCCCAAACCCGCTGGATCAGCGTCTGGCCGTGCAAGCGGGCGAGCGCCTTGCCTGGGAACCGGGTCGAGCCGTACCGGGCCGGAATCACTCCGAGGATCACTTGAGCTGTTATTCTCCCTTTTTATTTTGAAACATCTTCCCGAACACCCCTGATACGTCCATGAGCGATGTGTTGTTTTCTCCCACTGGGATCCCCCAGATCTGGAGTTTCGGAGCCAGGTTCCGGGCGAACTCAAAGGCCACCACGTTCTGCCCTCCCCCCATAGCCTCCGTCAGGAGCCGCTTCCCCTCCGCTTCCGACTTGAACAGGGCCAGCTTACCAGCCGCCTCTTGTTCGAGCTTGTATCGCTCGGCATCGGCTTCGATCTTGGCCGACTGGGCCCGTCCCTCCGCCTCCTGGATTACTTTGAGCTTCATGCCGCGGGCCTCCGCCTCCTGGCGCTTGGCCTCCTCCTCCTGCGCCAGCGCCCGGTTCTTGTTGACCTCCACCTCCTGGGCGGCCAGCTTCTTGCGCTCGATCATATTCTCGAAAGCATCGGAGAAATCAAACTCGCGGATCAGGGCATCCTGCACCCGGATGGCCGGGTACTTGGACAGGGCCTCCGAAAGCTGGGTCCGGAGGAGCTCCTGGATTTCGTCCCGAAGCTGGCCCTGGTAAATTTGTTCCGCGGAGTAGCGCCCAATCGCCATCCGGGCCTCGGAACGGATCTGGGGGAGAAGGATCTGGTCCTCGTAATTGATCCCCACCTGCTGATGGAGGGCGGGCACCTCGTTCGGCGCCAGCGCGTAGATAATGGTCAAATCCACGTTGACGTTCTGACCGTCGTTGGTCTTTAAGGGCAGGGTGTACTGCTTGCGGCCCCCCTCTCCCAGAGTGTCCCGGGGGTAAGCCTGAGCCGCTACGTGATAAATCACTAAGTCCTTAAACCACCGGTTATAGAAGTGGTAGCCGACCCCCAGCGGGACCTGGCTGATCTTTCCGGCCACCTTGTCCACCTCAACCGCCACCTCGGTCGGATGCACGTTGGCGATCCCGATCGTGCCGACAATAACCAAAACGACGACGAGAATTAGAAACGAAACCGCGGCGAGCGCTGCGCTACGCATGAGATTCCCCTTTCTTTTCATTGATGATGATCCTACTTCCCATCCGAGTCAGGGCGTCCAGCTGGCCGTCCGCCGCGGGACGCGCCGGGCAGCCGGGCGCTCGAACATCTGCCGGTAAAGCTCCTCGGGGGAACAGGTGGCGACGCCGATCTTGGCCACCACCACGCCGGCCGCCGCGTTCGCGATAACCGCCGCCTCCGGAAAAGAGGCTCCCGCCGCGCGGGCCAGCGTGAAGGTGGCGATCACCGTGTCGCCGGCGCCCGAGACGTCAAACACCTCCCGCGCCACGGTCGGAATCCTTAAAGGGTTTTTCCCGCCACGGGTAAAGAGGGCCATTCCCTCCTCGCCCAAGGTCACCAGAAGGACCTCCGGCTTAAGTCTTGAGATGATCTTCGCGGCGGCCCGGCGCAGGCTCTTGTCATCGGTGATCGCCATGCCGGCCGCGAGCCCTGCCTCTTTCTTGTTGGGCGTGAGGGCCGTGACGCCCCGGTAATAAGAGATGTGCTCCTCTTTGGGATCGACGGTGATCACCTTCTTGTGCCGTTTGGCCAGTGCCACCACCGGCTTCAAGAGCTCTGGGTGGACCAGCCCTTTTCCGTAATCCTCCACGATGACGCCGTCCGCCTGGGGGATCAACTCCGCGGCTCCTTTCAGGAAATCCTGGAGGATGCTGCCGCTGATCCGGTCGGTCCGCTCCCGGTCGATGCGGACCACCTGCTGGTGGTGCGCGATCACACGGGTCTTCCGGGTCGTCGGGCGGCGTGGATCGGTGATGATCCATTTGGCTGGAATGCCCCGGCCTTCCAACTCCTGCTTCAAGCGCTTGCCGCCCCAGTCGGGTCCGACCACGCCCAGCAGCGCCGCCTGCCCGCCGAGCCCCCGCACGCTGCAGGCCACGTTGGCGGCGCCCCCCGGCATCGCGGACTCCCGCTCCACCCAGACTACCGGCACCGGCGCCTCGGGGGAGATCCGTTCCACCGACCCCCAGATAAACTCATCCAGGATCAGGTCACCGATGATGACCACGCGGGTCTTGGCCATCCGCTTGAGCAGATCGTTCAGACGCGAGCGTGTCACTTCGAAAGCTTCTCCAAAATGGCCGCGTGCAGCAGCGGCACCATCAGCTCATGGTGGCCGGTGATCGCGATGGCCCGGCCGCCCAGCGCCGTCGGGCGGGAGAGGACATTCTCACGCGGACGGTAATGCTGGATCATGTCCAGGTTGGCGGCCGTGAAATCCTTGACAGGATGCCCCAGGTTTCGCGCAATGGAGACCCCTTTCAGGAAGACCTCCGGCAGGATCACCGCGGATCCGATGTTCAGGACCACGGCCCCCTCCCCGATCCGCGAAACCACCTGCGCCAAACGGTGGAAATCAGCGAGGGAGGCCTTGCCCATCGCCGCGCCGTCGCAGCTGGGATGCTGATGGATGATGTCGGCGCCGATCGCCACATGGACGGTGGCCGGGATGCCGGCCCGGTGGGCCGCCGCGAAAACCGAGAGGTTCCGGAAACGGAGTTTCTTCTGTTCGATCATCCGGCCGACCGACTCGCCGATCCCAAGGTCCTCTTCGGCCCCTTCCTTAATCGCACCGTTCAAGAAGTCGGCTGTTTCGCGCGCCATTCCGAAAGAACCGTCCGCCAGCGCTTCCGCCACTTCCTCGGAGGTTTGGCCCTGGTAGGCGAGCTCAAAATCGTGAATGATGCCGGAGCCGGTCATGGCGATCGCGGTGATCACCTTCCGTGCGATGAGGTCTACGATCAGCGGGCTCAAACCCACTTTCAGGACGTGCGCCCCCATCATCACCAGCACCGGCCGGCGCCGGCGGTGGGCGGAGGCGATCGCTTCCACCAACTGATGGAATTTCTGGGCGGCCAGGATGCGGGGAAGATTCTGCGTGAAAGTCCGGAATGAAGATCCGGAAGGGGTGACCTTGGCGAAGGAGTCCTTGGCGACCTTGCTGGGCCGCTCGGTGACGCTGTAGCGGCGCAGCTGTTTCAAATTCAGGGCGGGAGGTCGCGGCATGAAGGATATTCTAACAGAGCCTCCCCGACGGGAGCAAGAAACGAGGAGCGGTTAAGCGAAGAGGTCCGTGAGCGTGGAGAGGATTTCCGGCAGCGTCACATTCCGGAGCGAGCCGTAAGCGGCCACGTCCACCCAGAAGAGATTCTGGAATGCGGCCAGCGCCTGCGCCACGACGACGGGAAGGGCAGCCGGGGGCAGCGCTCCATCCGGCATCCCCGGGCCGCGCCGCAGCTCAATCACCCGGAAACCCTCCCGTTCCCAAAGAGTTCTCTCGTTCGCCAGCCCGAGCTCCAGCGGGACCTCCTCCGGCCAAGACATCGCCTTGCGTAAGTTGCCCGCCAGCTCGATCAGCTCCACCTGTTTGGCTTCATCGGAATCGGCCGGCACCAGAGAAGGATCAAACAGCAGCGCCAGCGGCTGGGCGAGGGAAGCGGCTTCCTCCACACCCGGCAGGAGCTGTTGCAGACCGGCGACCATCACCCGAGCCGACTGGACTTCTTCCAGTCCTGCTTCCACCCTCCGGACTTCCATGCTGGGTGTGCCAACGAGCTCGCCCCCATTCCGCAGAGAGGCAGAGGTCTCCTGCGGAAGATAGGCCTCAGCGATGACGCGGTTCAGGAAAGCCTCCTTCATTTTGTCCCTCTCCCTTTCCTGCTCCGGTCCCCCGAGAGCCCGGACCGGCACGCTGGGAATCGTTTGGCCGATCACGTCTCCCTCCCAATGGCGCCGGTGCATCTCCACCAGCAGCGCCCGGGCTCTTTCCAACAGCGAAGAGTCGGCCGACTCAAAGAAATCACTTCCCAGATAGACCGTGCCGAGCTTCAAGCGGGCGGTATCCACGTAGTAGGTCGCGCCGTCCAACTCCCACGTACGGAAGGCATCCATCCAAAGGGAAAGACCGACCGGTTTTTCGGCAAAAGAGCTCCTGAGCACTTCCGGCGCGATGGTGTTCCACTCGCCCCGCGACTGGCGCCAAGCGTTCTCAACAAAGAACAGGATATCGGGGATGGGTTTTTGGCGGCTGCCGGCCTCCTGCTTGGCCCATTCGGCCGCTTTCACGATCTTCTCGGCCCGGCCGGGATCTAAACCTTCTGCCGGAATGCTGATCTGCTGCGCGCCTGTTTCCATGGCGAAAAGGGCGGCATCCCTCAGCAGCTGCTCAACCCGTTCGGCCGGCACCGACGGCAGGTCCGTCAGGCGGAGGGTCAGCCGAAGGCCCGCGGCGGCTTCGCGGATCTTTGAGATTCCATCGGCGTCGATGAAAGAGGGCTCGAAGCCCTCGAAGTTGATCTCGAACGCGCGGTAGCCCGCGTCCTTGGCGTCGCTGATTGCCTGCTCCGTCAAACGGCCGGTGGAGGCAAAGTTGCGCGTCCCTGCCCGGATCGCCCGCTTCCCCGGCGGAGGCAGGTTCGCCCAGCCTGACAGCTGGTTCAGCAGTCCTTCAAGACTCTGCTTGACCTCGTGTTTCTGCGCCCGCCCCAGACTGACACCGATCCGTCCCGGGGGGGATTCTATAAAATTGGCGACATGTTCCCCAACCATCCAGCCGTAACCTTCTTCGGATTCCCAATGCTGGCGCAGCGGGAAGCGGGTGACGTGCGGATAACCGTTCGTCTCGGAGTTCAGCACATCATAGTCGGCGTGGAAGACCGCGCGCCGAGCCATCTTCGCTTCCTTAATGGGGATACCGCCCGTCTCCACCTGCGAGGTGAACAAAAGAGCATCGGACAGGAAGAACCAGTCCCGGATCTCTTTCTGGGACTTGAGGTCATCCGGCGCGGGATCATGCAGATAGATGATGATCTCCCGTTCCGTCAAACCCAAGCGGTCGCGGAATTCCAGGAGATGCCGGTAATACGCCTGCGCCTCCTGCGGAATCTTGCCTTCATACGCGGTGGTGGAGACCACCAGGCGGACATCATGCCCCCGGTCCCGCGCCCGCTTGACCGCGCCGATAGCGCCGGCAATCTCCTTCGTCTCCGTCAAGCGGGCCGGATAAAAAAGAAGGTATTCAGCGTCGTAGAGGCGGTTGTCGAAGTAAGTCTTGAGCACGTTCGGATTGATGTCGAAGAAGTTGAGGATGCTGATCGAGTTTTTGATGACACCGATCATCCAGGGCCATTTTCGCATCCCGAACAGGTCAAGCGTCTGGTCCCGGAGCTGCGGAGAAACGGCGACGTATTCCATCTGGGGATGCATGCTTGTGACGCTGGTCAAGGGCCAGACCTGCTCCTTGCCCGGAAGCACATTGTGGACCCAGGCGATGAACCGTTTCTCCCCCTGGTACTTCAGCGCCAGCCGCCCCATCGCCTCCACCACCAGGATATTGGTGGGCATGGTCATGTACTGATGGATAAGGATGACTTTCGCGTCGGCAATGGCCTCT
Organism: Candidatus Omnitrophota bacterium; assembly: GCA_030651065.1. GTDB lineage: Bacteria > Omnitrophota > Gorgyraeia > 1-14-0-20-64-10 > 1-14-0-20-64-10 > JAUSCU01. The sequence goes on from JAUSCU010000107.1 coordinate 6,872, forward strand.
TCGATCTTTTGCTGGACCCGCTCCACGCGCTGATTGAATGAGGGAAGGTCGAGCCGACCTTCCCTGATCTCTCTTTGCAGCTGATCGTTCACATCCATCTCCGGGACGATGTGGAGCCGCATCCCGGCGCGCCCGTAAACGTTGTCTTCCGGCGGACTGGCTTTCATCTCAGGCGGCATCGCAATCACCTGCCCGCCCACCATCGTCAAGGGATACCCGCCTGCCTGAAACAGGGCCACCTGGTTGGCGAGAACGATGTTAACGCCGCCGCCGCCCGGCGGAAGAGAGAGGGAGAGGGAGGCGATGCGCGGCTTCTCCTCCAGACCCGTTTGCGCGGGAGCCGGGTAACGCTGCCGGAGCTTAGCCAGCGAATCGAGCATCGGGCCACCTTGAAGCAAGCTCAGCCCGCGCTGGGCCGCGGCCGCTTGCACTTGGGGACGCAGCAATTCCGAGGAAGAGATGCTCCAGAGCTGGACCGGGTTGGACTCATCGTTGTGGCCCGGAAGCTGCCCGAAGCCGACGGGATGGAACCCTTTGTCGTCCACTTCCCACGACCAGAGTTCCTGGCCGGTCATTTGCGCGGGGGTTGCCTGGTAAACAGCCTCAAAGGCCGAATAGAGCAGCCCCGCCAATTGCGCGTCCCCCTCCAGGTCCGCCCGGATAAGCTGGCGGTACAACCCTTGCTTGAAATACTCCATCTGCCAGCCGTAGATGACGCTCCCGCCGTACGCGGTCCGGGAGATCTCTCTCCAGAGACGTTCCTGGTTGCTCAGCGCGGGCGAGGCGACCAAGAAGCCGGCCGGGGTCCACAGCCCCACCGGAAAAGGAAGCAGAAGCGGGGTCAGGATTTGGATTAGGCGCCATTCGGGCAGGTTGGGGTCAAGCAGATCCAGGATTCCATCGCTGGCAACCACAGGAACCGGCTGGCCGGCCCGGTCCAGCGAGACGGGAAAGTAATCCATTGACGGTCCCAGCACCGCAGGCACAGGCCCGCCGGACTCCATGAAGTGGCCAATCTGGACTTGGGACCCCAACGGCTGCGCCAGAAGCCAGTCCCGCTCTTTCGGGGACACCTGCTGAAGGTACTGTGCCAGGCGGGAACGGATTTCTTCAGGGGTGAGGGAAAAAGAAAAGCGGCGCCGGACCCCTTCCCAAGCCTCATCGAAATCTTCGAAGATCGCCGGTCCCAGCTGATCCACCAACCTCTTCAACGCGGGATACTCGCCGGTCCCAAGGATACTTTCCATTTTGGCGCCATCTCCAACCATGAACTGGGCGGTTGCCTGCAGGACGCTCCGCGTGGCTCGCACCGCGCCCGGGATCAGGACGGCGTTCACATCGGACGGGTAGATGCCGTATCCGAGGCCGTACCCCACGTCCCGCCAGTTCCCGAAATCCCCTTCCTTCGGGACGCCGACCAGTCCCTGCGGCCAGGGTTTCGGTTTTCCCTGGGAAAGGAGATAGGAGGAGGCGGTATTCATGACCCAGTCCGCATTCTTGAGGATCGCCGAAAGATTGGGCCCCTCCTTGCCGGAGTGCCCCAAAAACTCTGCTTTGTGCGAAGGAGATACGTCGGAGCGCGCCAGGTAATCGGCCACGGCCTGCTGCAGCATCATGTCCACGTCCGGGACTCCGTACTTCAAAACCTGGGAGGGAATTTGACCGCGCGAGAAATCGGCTAGGTTGCGCGCGGCTTGGCTGAACCGCTCGGTCCCTCCCGACTCGCCCATCTGCCGGACCGCCGATGTGAACTCCTCGATCAGCTCGAACGCAACTTGGTCATCCAGTTCCTCCACCGAAGGGACCTGCCCCTGAGGAGAAACCCGATCGAGGACGCTTTGCAGGGCGACCTCATGCGCCTCCGGGGTGAGCAAGGGGCCAAAGAGCCGAAGCCAGATCAAGGTATCCCGTCCGAAAAACTGAAGGAAGCGGTGGGAGCCGGCCGCGAAGAACTCCTCGAAAGCAAGGAACCGCAGATCTTCCAGCTCTTCCCGCAAGGGTTGGGAGTGCCGGCTCTGCTCGATCACCTCCGGACGGACGAGGCGCTCCAGCGGCAACGGTGTCAACGCCGGGAAATCGGTCGTGACCACCATTTTCCAACGGAGCGGCCGGCGGGAGGTGCTGGACTGGATGTCGATCTTCCCCTGCGGCGTCCACTTCACGTGAACCGAGGGGGGGAAAATCATCTCCACAAGGTACAGGTGGCCGCCCAACGTGAGGCGAAAGACATAGAGCCGCTGGTCCCGCAAGGTGCGGCGGTAAAAAATCCGGGGCGATACCCGGCGTGTAAGCTCCACCAGAGGAATGCCATCCCGGCGCAGATCGGCTAGGACTTTCCGGGGAAGGCGGCGCACCAGGTTGCCGAACTCCTCGTACCGGCCCGCACGCGTCCGGCCCTCATCCCAGCTGTTCCACTCCCGGATGGTGCGCATACTGTCGAGGACAATACCGTTAAAGGAGGCCGCCGGCCCGGACGCTTTGACCCCATACTCCACACCCCGCTGTTTCCCGTTCAGCCGGGAAACAACCCGCAGGTCGCTCAGCTCGTACGGCTTGGATGCGGCAGTATCGCGCAGGGCGATCCCGGAATTCCCGTTGGGGAAAGTGACCAGAAGGAGGGTGCCGCTCCCGCTGAAAGGCTGCCCTGTGACGATGTCTGCCGCCACGCCGAGCTCCGGGTCCTTAATCATCTGGTGAAGCTGAGTTTCGGTCGGACGCTGCACCAGGAAAGGGGCCGCCGCGCTGGGGATCGCCGGGGCCAGCAGATCGTTCCAGCCGATCTGCTCCAGCCCATTGTCACCGGGGGCGACTCGGAAAAACTGGTAATCCCCTTTTTGGTCCCCGGGCTTAACGCCCCATCGCTCTTGGCCACCCGGGTTCCCAAACCGGTCCGTCTCCCCTCGCAGGTAAGATCCCTGATAGTGATAAGGGGGATCCCAGGGGAAAACCTCGCCGGTCACGATCTCCTCGAGACGCCCCACGGCGGCTTGGAACTCCGGAAGGCGCACATGCGCCCAAACAGATCCCCCGGCCGAGAGGTCCTTCGTTTGAACGGACAGCACGTAGAGCCCCTTCGCCGTGGTGATCTTGAAATTCATCACGCTGGTCGGCTCATTCGGTTTCAGAACCTCGATCGATTCCAGCGTTTTCAAATCGAGGTACTCTTGATCCAGCCAGCTGCCGATCTCCCGGTACTCTTCCAAAGGCTGGGCTGTCAGTCGAGCTGCCGACTCCGAGGACCCCAGTAGGAAGTCCAGCGCGGCCCACACCGAGGCGGTCGAAACGGAATAGGTGGGAAGATCGCCCAGCAAAGCCCTTACTTTCCTGAGCTGCTGGAGGCCCTCTTCGGCGCCGAGACCCAGCCTCTCTTCCAGGCCGGCCAGCGCCGCGGGCTGCCCCTCTTGCATGTTTGGTTGCCGGAGGGCAAAGGCGGGCTCCGCCACTAAAGCCAGACAAAGGGCTCCGGCAATGAAAGCTTTCAAAAAGCGGGGAAAAGAAAAACCCCGGGCGGAATGTGAGGGTTTCATAGTCCAATAACTTGTACTGATTGTAGTTGCAAGTTTATCCGCGTTCCGTCTGATTGTCAACTAGTGGATATAGAATTAACTGCTATTAACTCCACTGGGCGGGAGCCGGATTCCTCCCGGCAATTGTGCTAGTCTGACGGGCATGGAACGACGCGGTTTTCTTCCGGCCGCGCTGCTGGCGGCGGCCGGGTGCGCGGCCTACCTGAACAGTTTCTCCGCCCCCTTTCTGTTTGACGATTTCTACCACATCGTCACCAACCCCCGGATCCGGGATCTTCTGCACCCGCTTGAATTTCTCACCGGAACCACCCGCCCGCTGGTGGCTCTGACGCTGGCCGCTAATTACGCGCTGGGGGGCTTAAACGTGTGGGGCTACCACGCGTTCAATCTGGCCGTCCACCTGGCGGCGGGCCTGACGCTGTGGGGCATCCTCCGTCGGACCTTCCAGGGCCCGGAGGCGCCGGGGCTGGCGCTGGCGGCGGCGCTGATTTGGCTGCTCCACCCGCTGCAGACGCAGAGCGTCACTTACGTGATCCAGCGCGGCGAATCGTTGATGGGACTGTTTTACCTTCTCACCCTTTACTGCGTGATCCGGGACTGGCACAGCCGGGCCCTCCTCTGTTGCGCACTCGGGATGCTCAGCAAACCGGTGATGGTGACGGCGCCGGTGGTCGTGATGCTCTATGACCGGATCTTCCTCACCCCTTCCTGGAGGGAGCTGTTCCGGCGGCACGGGCGGCTTTACGCGGGGCTGTTTGCCACCTGGATCATCCTGCCGCTGGTCCTATCCCAGGGGACGGTAGAGTACCAAGGCCTCGTCGGGGTGGGCCTCAAAGAGTTCTCCCCACTGGACTACCTGCTGACCCAGCCGGGCGTGATCCTTCACTACTTGCGTTTGAGTTTCTGGCCGCATCCGCTGCTGCTGGACATCCAGTGGCCGGCCGCGAAAACTTTCGCAGAGATCGTCCCTCCGGCGGCCGCGGTGGCAGGCCTTCTGGCACTCACCCTTTGGGCGCTGCGGCGCCGCCCGCGGATCGGGTTCCTGGGGATTTGGTTCTTCGGCATCCTGGCCCCGACCTCCAGCTTCCTGCCGATCGCGGACGCGGCGTTTGAGCACCGGATGTACCTGCCGCTGGCGGCCGTGGCCGTGGGAACAGTGCTGGCCGTGAGACGCTTGTGCGGCGGCCGGCAAACCCTCTTCCGGGTGCTCCTCCTCGCAGGGATCCTCGCTCTTGCCCTGGCAACGGTCCAGCGCAACGCGGTTTACAGCGACCCGGTCTCTTTCTGGCAGGAACACCTCTTCCACCGCCCCGGCAACGCGCGGGCCGCTGTCAGCCTGGGGGCCGCTCTGCAGCAGCAGGGCCGCTCCAGCGAGGCGGAGGAGGCGTTTGAATCGGCCTTAAAATTCCAGCCCGATCTTGCGGACGCGCATAACAACTTGGCTTATCTGCTGTTGATGAACGGAAGGGTGGAGGAGGCCCGCGCCCGCTACAAGGAAGCGCTTCGGCTCGCGCCCGATTTGGCGATGGCTCATAAGGGGCTGGGATTAACGCTCCACCGGATGGGGAAATTGGAGGAGGCCGCTGCGGAATACGAGGAAGCGCTTCGCCTGAACCCGGTTTTTTCGGACGCCCGGGTGCAGCTGGGGCTGATCCGGCAAGTCCAGGGACGGGACCCCGAAGCGTTCCGGCAGTACCGGGAGGCCCTGCGCCTTAACCCGAAGGAGGCGGCCGCCTGGAACAACATCGGCACCCTGCTGTTCCGGCAGGGGAAATGGCCGGAAGCCGCCCGGTTCTTCCGCCGGGCTCTCGAATTGGACCCCGGCTACGCGGAGGCCCGGGAGAACCTGCAAAAAACCCTGCAAGAAAATAATTTCGCGGGGCCTTGACGTTTAGGCCTTTCATCAGCCATAGTTAGTGCGTAGTTTTGACATTCTCGACAAAGGCAAACTGCCCGTAAGGGCAGGGCGCAAAACTTCCGGCCCCCTGAAGGGGTAGCGGAGTTACCGAAGGAATGACAATGACCGAATCTCCTCAATGGCTGTTTTTCATGGCGCTGTTCGCCCTCTGCGCCGTTCTAATCACCCTTTCCCTTCTGATCACCGCGGGTTCCCTTTGGCACACCACTACTCGCCTCAACCTGCTCCTGGTGCACGGAGACCACGCGGTCCAGGAAGCGCGCCGTACCTTCGGGAGCGCTTACACGCTGTTGGGTTTCGTTCAGAATTTTTTTGGGATTCACCGGAACAAACGTCACGTGACGAATAAAAGGAGGGTCGCATGAAAGGTATTCGTAATCTTAAACTAGGACAGGTCGCCGGGGCGTTCGCGTTGGGCGCCACGGCCGGGAGTGCCGCAGCACTTCTTTGGGCGCCCGCTTCCGGAAAAACCACCCGGAAACGGCTGGCCTCAAAGTTCCGTACCATGGGCCGCTCGGCCACCCGCGGACTCCAGCAGAGCCAGAAGCTGCTGGCCAAGAAAGCAGTCCTGCTAAAGGATGCTACTGTGGAGAGGCTAGGCGAAACGCGCGAGTGGCTGATGGAGAGGATCCCCAACGGCAGCGGCAAGCATCACCCGATGCCGCGCCGCGCCGCGCACCGCTAAACCGACGGCACCCAAAGATTCAAAGAACGGCAACTGGCTCCCCCGGTTGCCGTTCTCCTTTTAGTTACGGCTGCACCCAGGAGTTCCGGTCCAGCGCGCGGTACTGGATCGCCTCGGCCAGATGCTCCGGGCGGATCTCTTCCGATCTGCTTAAGTCCGCGATCGTGCGCGAGACCTTGAGCACCCGGTCGTAGGCCCGGGCCGAAAAGCCCAAGGTTTTAACGGCTTTTTTAAGCAGGTCCCGCCCCTCGGGCCCAAGGGAACAGAAACGCCGGATCTCGCGGTGCCGCATCTGCGCGTTGCAGTAGATCCCCGGCTCCGCCCGGAACCGCTCCCTCTGCCGGGCGCGGACCTCCACCACCCTTCCGCGGACAGCGAAGGAAGATTCCCCTTGCGGATCTCCGGTTAACTCCGCCAGCGGCACCGGCGGAACCTCAAGGTGGATGTCGATCCGGTCCATCAGCGGGCCGGAAACCCTGGAGCGGTATTTTTGGATCTGGGACGGAACGCAGAGACAGGCCCGGGAAGGGCTGCCGGCGAACCCGCATGGGCAGGGATTCATCGATGCGATCAGCATCACCTTGGCCGGGAAGGTCATCGCGCCGTAGGCGCGGGTGACGGTGACTGAGCCCTCCTCCAACGGCTGGCGGAGGGCTTCGATGGCGGCCCGGCTGAACTCCGGCATCTCGTCCAGAAAGAGCACGCCGTGATGAGCCATCGAAATCTCGCCGGGCTTCGGGACCGTTCCGCCGCCGATCAGCCCGACGTCGGAGACGGTGTGGTGCGGGGCGCGGAACGGCCGGAGAAAGAGCAGCGGCGATTCCGGCGGAACGCGGCCCAGCACGCTGTAGACGAGCGTGGTCTCCAGGGCTTCCTCCAGAGACAGTTCCGGCATCAGCGTGGGGATCCTCTGCGCCAGCATCGTCTTGCCCACACCGGGCGGGCCCAGCATCAGCACGTGGTGCCCTCCGGCGACCGCCACCTCCAGCGCCCGCTTGGCCACCGCCTGGCCCTTCACCTCCGAGAGGTCCCCGCCCGGTTCACCCGGGGGCTGCCGCAGGTCGAAGAGATCCGAGCGGGTGGGTTCCACCGCTTCAGCGCCCCGCAGAAAAGAGACCGCTTGGTGGAGGTTCTCCAAAGCGTAAACCCGGACGCCGCCCACAACCGCCGCCTCCCGCGCGTTGGCCGACGGAAGGAGGAGGCGCTTCCCCTTGGCCTTAAGGCTCAGGGCGATCGCCAGGACGCCCGGCACCGGACGCAACCCCCCGTCCAGCGCCAGCTCGCCGAGGGCCACGACGTCGCCCAGCAATTCCGGTTCCAGCTGCCCGGAAGCAGCGAGCAATCCCAGCGCCACCGGGAAATCAAAAGCGGAACCCTCTTTCCGGACATCCGCGGGGGCCAGGTTCACGGTGACGCGGGTCTGCGGCCAGGCGAATTGGGTGTTTTTAATCGCGGAGCGGACCCGCTCCTTGGACTCCCGCACCGTGGCATCCGGCAGGCCGACCAGGGTGATCCCGGGCAGGCCGTCGGTGACATCCACCTCCACCGTCACCGGAACGGCCGTCAGGCCCACCACCGCTGCCGTCTGGACTTTGGCCAACATGGCCCGATACCTTATCAGACCCGACTATTCATTTCAATCAAAATAATTGATATTAAACTAAATATCGGCGGAAACGCCCCAGCCGGCATTCGGCGCCGGATTTCGGCTATAATTGGAGCAATGGATAAAAAGATGCAGTCCTTTTTAGCTTGGACAAGGACGGTCCGATCCTACCGGCTCCAGGGGTTTTTCGTTGCTTGCCTAGTCCTCCTGGGTGCCGGAGCGGGTACCGCGGGCACTTTCCTGCTGCTGCAGTGGAAGTCTCGGGAGGCCGACCAGGGAGCGTCGGTGCTTCTCACTCAGACCTCCCAATTGTTCTCCCAAACGCTGCAGGACCGGAAACGGACGCTGGCGGTCCTCAGGAACAGTCTCCAGGCCGCCGGGTCCCGGTTGTCCCTGCAAGAACACCGGGAGATCCTAGAGAGCTCTTCGGTGCATATCCCTCAGCTGGTGGCCAACGGCTGGATCGAACAAAAAACCTTTAGCGGCTGGGTCCGCCCCGGATCCGTCTCGCCTGAGGAAACCGGCCGTATGGTCCAGGAATCCCTGCGCCGGTCCGGATGGCGAAAGATCTTCGGAGCCGCTTCCACGTTCACGCTGGAGGTGAGGCGAGACCATTCCCTGCTGATTTTTTCTCAGCCCTTCCGGGCCTCCGGCCGCGCCAGCCTGTTTATCTCGGCCATCGACCTCAATGCCTGCGTGGCCAATCTGATGCAGTCCGAGGTGCGCAGGTCGTTCCCGGTGCAAGTCACGGAGGGCGAGCGGGTCCTGTACCAATCTCCGGACTGGCGGGTCCCTCCACCAGGGAAATTAATCCCCGTCTTTGAACGAACCACTGTCTACGAAGGAATCCGGTGGAGAATACAGATGCAAGCGGGGGCCGATTCCCCGCTGCCGGGCGGTTGGGTTAAAGGGTTCCTCCTTCTGGCGGGGTTGATCTCTTGCCTAGCCATCGCCGGCATGATCTGGGCCACGGGGCGCCTGCGCCAGCTGGCGACCACGGATGAGCTCACGCGCCTGCACAACCGGCGCTTCTTCCTGGAACGGTGGCAGGAAGAGGTGGCCCGGGCCAAGAGGTACCGGCGGCAGCTTTCCTGCCTGATCATGGACATCAACGGGTTCAAACGGATCAACGACCGGAATGGCCACCTGGCCGGAGACCGGGCGCTGCAGCAGGTGGCCACGGAACTCCAGCGGCAGCTCCGCCAGACCGACGTGCTGGCCCGGTTCGGCGGCGATGAATTCATCGTGGCCCTCCCTGAAACCACCCTGGACCAAGCCCTGGAGGTCGCCAAGAAGCTTCGCGGCCTGGATTTCGGGGGCTCCCTCACTTTGAGCGTGGGCTCGGCCCATCTTCTGGAAAATGACCTTCCCCTCGACGTAATCGACAGGGCGGATCAAGACCTCTACGCCAGCAGGCAGGAGACGCAAACCCTCCGGGTCACCTAGTGGTAAACTGTCTCCCCATGATCCGGACCTTTGGGTTACCCTGCGTTCTTGTTTTTCTCTCCGGCTGCGTGGCCACCAGCTACAACGTCGCCACCGAGCAGCAGGAAACCCTGTTCATCAGCACAGAGAGAGAGATCGCGCTCGGGGGATCCGTCGCCAAACGGGTGGAGGAGGAGTTCACCCTCATCCGGGACCCGGAACTGCTGCAGCAGCTGGACCGGGTCAGCGTCCGGATCGCCGCCGTCGCGGACCGGAAAGACCTGTCGTACCGGTTCACCATCGTCGAGATGCCAGAGGATGAGCCCAATGCTTTCGCGCTGCCGGGCGGCCCGGTCTACGTGACGAAATCCCTGTTCAAACTGGTCCAATCGGACGACGAGCTGGCCGCCGTGCTGGCCCACGAGGTGGGCCACGTGGTGGCCAAGCACACGGTCAAAAGGATCCAAGGGTCGGTCGGTCTGCAGCTCCTACAGATCCTGGCCGTGGGGTCCGGCGCCGCCGACGCGAGGACCAGCCAGGGGCTCGACTTGGCCTTCGCTTCGTTGCTGACGGAATACTCACAATCCGATGAGCTGGAGGCCGACCGCCTGAGCGCCAAATACCTCCGGGAGGCCGGCTACAACCCGGGAGCCGCCATCACCTTCATGGAACGGCTGAGGACTTACACCCAAAAACAGTCCTTGCACCGGTATTCCTATTTTCGGACCCACCCGTATTTTTCCGACAGGATTGGGCTCCTGCGCCAGGAATCGGAGGGACACACCACGTTTGACGACTACATCAACCGGAAAAATGAAACAGGCTCTTAAAGGCCTCCCGAGCCTTCTGCTGCGGCTAGGCGTCACGGTGTTCGCCTTCGGGTGGGTCCTGCGCTCGATCGATCTCGGCGCCGTGCGGGAGATCTTCCGTTCCGCCAGCGTCCCTTGGCTGCTGGCCGCGGTGGCCCTCTTCTGTGTTTCGCAAACAGGCTGCATCACCCGCTGGAAGGTGCTGGTCCCCCCGCACCGCTTGTTGACCTGGCTCTTCCTGGCGAATTCCTACTGTGTGGGGAATTTCTTCAACCTGTTCTTGCCGACCACTGTGGGCGGCGATGTCATGCGGAGCTACGACCTAATCAAAGCAACCGGCGAATGGAGAAGCTCCCTGGCCTCTGTTTTAACGGACCGGCTGATCGGGTTTCTTGGATTTCTTTTATTCGCTCTGGGGGCCTGGGTCTTCTTCCCGCCGGCGCGGGAGGACCCGCTGATCCGGACGGCCTTTGCGGGTTTCTGCGGTGTGGTGGCGGTCACCTTCTTGGTCCTCGGGTCCCGGCGGGTATTGCAGGGGATGCTGACGCCGTTCGGGAAAATCGGGCTGGGGCAGCTGCAATCCCACGCGGCGCAGTTCCAGGAGACGCTGCGCGGGTATTTAAGCCGTCCGAAGCAGCTGGCCGCCGCGTTCGGGATAACCTTTCTGGCCCAAGTGGCGGCGATCCTGATGTATTCGGCAATCTGCAGCGCTTTGCATTTGACGGTCCCGCTGATTTACCTGGTCCTGGTCATCCCAATCATCATCACCATCGCCCAGATCCCGATCTCCCTCAACGGATTAGGCATCCGGGAAGGAGCTACCGTCCTGTTTTTGGGCCGCATCGGCGTGACCGCGGAGCAATCGGTTTCGCTCTCCCTGCTCGGCGGGCTGCTGATCCCCTTGCTGCCGGCTCTGCTGGGGGCGGTGCTCTTCATGCTCCGCCGCCGCAAGCCCGCGGGTCTGTAGCGTTTCCGCAACGACAAAAAGGGAACCGCTGACCACGACTAGGCCGCCGGGGCCGGCTTCTTCCACGGCCCGCTGAAGGGCCTCCCAAACGGAGCCGGACCGCTCGGCCAATGGGTGGAAGCGGCTGAAAATCTCCTTCAGACGGCTGACCGGCTCCGCGCGGGGATTCTTCGCCTGCGCCAGAATAATCCGGTCCGCCCAAGGCCCCCAGACCCGCGCCATCCCTTCCAGATCCTTTTCCGTCGAGGCGCCCATCACGAGGACAATCTTCCGGCCAGGGAAGAGCTCCCCGGCGGCCGACTTCAAGGCGCGCGCCGATTCGGCATTCTGCGCCCCGTCCAGCAGGATGGGCGGCTCCCCGGGAATGATCTGGCAGCGCCCCGGCCATCGCGTCGCCTCGATCCCCTCCCGAACTGCTTCCGAAAGGGGTCTGACCCCTTTGTCCATTTTTTGGATTTCGAAGATCTCGATC
>JAUSCU010000002.1 GCA_030651065.1 Candidatus Omnitrophota bacterium
CGATTCCTTCATTCCCTTTCCCCCCGCAGAGATTCCTTAAATCGTTTGGCCTGCTCCGGATCCATCGCGGTGCTCTCGGCAGCCGATGGAAAGGTTCCCTGCTTCACCGCTTTCTTGAATTTGGACAAAGCGGACAGGATCTCCCGGTCCAGTCTTGCAAAAGCCCTGGCAAACTTCGGATGGAAAGAGCCGGTAAGATTGAGCAGGTCGTGCGTGACCAGCACCTGCCCATCGCAGTGAGGGCCGGCGCCGATGCCGAACGTCGGGATTTTGAGCCGCCGGCTGATCTCTTGCGCCACAAGGGTGGGCACGCACTCCAGCACGACCCCGAAGCAGCCGGCCGATTCCAGTTCCAGGGCCGATTCCAGCAGCTTCACCGCCGTTTCAGCGGTCTTCCCCTGAACCTTGAACCCGCCAAGCCGGCCTGCCGTCTGCGGCGTCAGCCCCAGGTGCCCCAGCACCGGGATGCCGGCCTGGACAATTGCCTGCACCGCCTGCAAGGATTCTTCCGATCCCTGGCCTCCCTCCACCTTGACGGCGTCGCAGCCGGCCTCTTTTAGAAACCGGCCGGCGTTTCGGACCGTTTCTTTCACAGCAATGTTGAACGACATGAAGGGCATGTCCCCCACCACCAGCGCCCGCGTCACACCCCGCCGGACCGCCTTGCAATGATGGAGCATCTCCTCCATCGTGACCGGCACCGTGGCGGAATAACCCAGCGCCACCATGCCAAGGGAATCCCCTACCAGGACGACATCCACACCGGCCTCATCCAGCAGGCGGGCCACCGGCAGATCGTAGGCGGTCAGCATCGTGAGCTTTTCGCCCCGCTCGGTACGACGCAGCAGTTCAGGGATGGTCATTGAAGCTTGAAGGACTCCACCGTGTTGCGCATGAGGGTCGCCACCACCACCGGCCCGACGCCGCCGGGGACGGGGGTGATGAAGTCCGCCACCTTGACCGCCTCGTCGAACTCGACGTCGCCGGTCACCTTGCCGTCTACCAGGCTGGTGCCGACGTCGATCACGATCGCGCCCGGCTTGATCCAGGAACCCTTGACCAGGTGCGGCCGGCCGACCGCCACCACCAAGATCTCCGCCCGCTTCACGTGCTCGATCAAGCGGCCCCGCTCTGAAGTGGCAACGTGGCAGACCGTGGTGGTGCAGAACTTGTCCAACAGCAGCAGGCTGACCGGCTTGCCGATCAGCTCGCTATGACCGACGATCACCGCCTCCTTCCCGTACAGGTTGGCGCCGGTGGCCGCGATCAGCTCCATGATCGCCAGCGAGGTGCAGGTGCCGATGCGGGACCAGCCGAACATCGCCTGCCCGATGTGCTGCGGGTGGATCCCCTCCACGTCCTTGCGGGGATCCAACAGGGCGGACATCTCCCGCCCGTCCAGCCCAGGCGGCAGCGGGAATTGGATCGTGACGCCGGTGACTTGCGCGTCGGTGTTCCAGCCCTTGATCTTGCCGATCAGATCCTTCTGCGTGATCTCCTGCGGCAGCCGCTCCAGCCGGTAGCCGATGCCCAGCGACTCGGCCGCCCGCATCTGCGAACGGACAAACAGGTCCGCCGCCGAATGCATGCCGACCTGGACACTCAACAGAAACGGCGCCCGGCCGGTGGAAGCTTTCAGCCGCTCCACCTCCCGGCGGGTCTCTTCATGGATCTTCGCGGCGATCGCGCGGCCGTCCAGGATTTGTCCTAGTACTTTACTCATGGCGCTCCAAACGCTCCAGCTCAACTTGCAGTTGTTTTCCCGCCGTCCCCAATCCCCCTCCGCGCAGGTTGACGGCCGCCATCTCCGCCGCGGAGCGGAACGCCCCGCGCAGAAGCGCCTGCCCAGCCCGCACGTCAGCCCCCAGATACGGGCCGGTCTTCTTTAAAAGGCCTTGAAGCAGTTTCATCGCGCCCACGGTCTGGCGGCAAATCTCGAGCGGGCAGCGGATCGCCGCTAGCCGGGCCTGCCGCAGAACGGTCCCTCCGCGGCGCTGCGCGGCAACCAGTTTCTCGTAAACTGCCGCGTCCTCGCGGATCAGCGCGGCCAGGCGCCCCCGAGCCTTTTCCAATTCCCGCAGTCCCCGGCGAAGTTTGGTTTTCTCCGGGCCACGGATGCCGGAGCGGGAAAGCAGGATCCGGGTGACCATGCCGCCCAGCCCGCAGCCCAAAGCGCCGGCCAGTGCCGCCGCCGAACCGCCGCCCGGCGCCGGATCAGAGGAAGCCAGGCGATCCAGAAAACGGCGGACCGGCCAGGAGGCGTCGGGCATTCCCATCAAAAGAGACCGGAGGCCCGGCCGTTGTCGTCCACATCCAGCTGCTCGGCCAGAGGGTTCTTCGGCAGGCCGGGCATCGTGAGGATTTTTCCCGTCAGCGCCACCAGAAATCCGGCGCCCGCCGCCACGCGGATCTCCCGCACCTGCAGCGTCCACCCTGCCGGGACCCCTTTGCGTTTGGGGTCGTCGCTCAGCGAGAGCTGCGTCTTCGCCATATTGATCGGCAAACCGGTGAAGCCGTTGCGTTCGATCTCTTCCAGGTCCTTTGGAGCCGACTCGACAAACTCGACGCCGTCGGCGCCGTAGATCTCCCGCGCGATCCGCGTGATCTTCTCCTTCACCGGAAGGTCCAGCGGGTAGAGCGGTTCGTATTGGGACGACTTCTCCTGCAGAGCCGCCATCACTTCCTGGGCAACCTTGATCCCTCCCTCCCCCCCCTGCTCCGAAACGGTGGAGATCGCGCAGCGAACCTTAAGCCCCAGGCAGTGTTCGTGAACCAGCTTGAGTTCCGTCTCGGTGTCGTTCTGGAACCGGTTGATCGCCACCACCGGAATCAGCCCCAGCCGCTTGACGATGGCCAAATGCCGCTCCAGGTTCTCGAATCCCCGCTGGACCGCTCGGGTATCCTCTTTCTCCGACGCTTCTTTCAGCGAGAGCCCGCCGTGAACCTTGAGCGCCCGGACCGTTACCACCAGAACCGCCACTTCCGGCTTGAACCCGGCGGAGCGGGCCACGATGTTGCAGTACTTCTCCAGCCCCAGGTCGGAGCCGAACCCGCACTCAGTGACGCAGTAATCGGCCAGCCGCAGAGCCATCTCGCTCGACAGCACCGAGTTGGTCCCGGCCGCCAGGTTCGCGAACGGCCCGGTGTGGATGAAGACCGGCTGCCCCTCGAGCGTCTGGACCAAGTTCGGCTGGACCGCCTCCCGCAGAAGCAGGGCCATCGCCCCGACCGCCTTCACGTCCCGCGCGGTCACCGGCCGTCCTTCCTTCGTGAAACCCACCACGACGCGGCCCAGTCGTTCTTTCAAGTCCGCCATCCCGGAGGCCAAGGCCAGGATCGCCATGATCTCGCTGGCCACCGTGATGTCGAACCCGGTCTCCCGTTTCAGGTACCCGATCCCGCCGAGCCCCACCTCCACGTGCCGCAGGTTCCGGTCCGGGATCTCGCTGACCCGCCGCCAGGTGAGCCGGTCGATCCCCAGCTCGTTGCCGTGGATCACGTGGTTCTCCGTCATGGCGGTCAGCAGGTTGTGCGCGGTCCCGACGGCATGGATGTCGCCGGTGAAATGCAGGTTGATATCCTCCATCGGCAGGATCTGCGCGTAGCCGGAGCCGCAGGCGCCCCCCTTCACGCCGAAGATCGGGCCGATCGAGGGCTCCCGCAGCGTCAGCATCACCTTCTTGCGCAGCCGGCCGAGGGCCTCGGTCAGCCCGATCGCTGTGGAGGTCTTCCCCTCCCCGGCCTCGGTCGGCGTGATCGCGGTGACCAGGATCAGCCGGCCGTACGGGCGAACCTTGATCCGCTCCAGCGCTTTGAGGGAGACCTTGGCCTTGTACTGGCCATAAACCTCGATCTCCTCCAGCCGCAGGCCGGCCCGGCGGGCGATCTCAATGATCTGCAGAGGCCGGGCCATCTGGGAGATTTCGAGGTTGGATGGGATCTTGTTCTTCGTCGGCGTGGGAATCATAGACTACCGATTATAGCCGAAACGTGTCGCTACCGCACTCCGAACAGAGACGATCACCACTGTCAATCTTAGGTGCCCTGTCGTTCGGGGGGTCGCGTCTGACGTTCAACCGTCGCGGCCCGTTCCGAGGGGGAACCCATAGCGTGGTTTCCCCCTCGGTGTCCCCCATCCAGCACAATGCACTGAGGTCTCTTGCGGGGGAGTTTCCCACTCCCCCGCAATACAGCCCCCTCTCCGAAGGAATGCTCAGGCCGGCACGGCAATTAAGCTTCGAAGGCGCCTTTGATGAGGCGGATGCGGGCGGGGGTGGAATCGGGGCCGTTCAAGATCGAGAGGACATCGAAGCGGACGCTGGAGTGGCCGGCCGGACGGCGGCTCTGCAGGTACCAGGCGGCCAGCTTCAGCAGTTTCTGGCGCTTCGGGAAATTGACCGCCTCCTCCGGGAAGCCGAACCGGGTGGAGGAGCGGGCCTTGATCTCCACGAAGCAGAGGGCCTCGCCGTCGCGGGCCACCACATCAATCTCCCCGAACCGGGCGCGCAGGTTTCGGTGCAGGATGCGGTAGCCGTTGGCCTTGAGATAGCGGACCGCCTCCCCTTCCCCCTTCCGGCCGAGCAGGAATTTGTTAAGAATCATTCCGGCGGATCGGTCGGAAGCTGAAGCGGTGGAAGAGGCAGGGGCCGATCTCCTCCAAACATTCGACATGCTGCTCGGTGCCGTACCCCTTGTGGCGGCGGAAGCCGTACTCCGGGTGCAGGCGGTGGACCAGGTCCATCCACTGGTCCCGGACCACCTTCGCCACGATGGAGGCGCAGGCGATCGAGAGACTCTTGCCATCCCCCCGCACGATCGCCTGCATCGGCAGGCCGGAACCGCGGGGCAGGCTGTTCCCATCCACCAGGACCAGGTCCGGCCGCAGTGGTAATTTCCCGATCGCCCGGACCATCGCCAGGTGGGTCGCCCGCCCGATACCGATCCGGTCGATCTCCTCGGCACCCACGGCCCCCACGCCGATCGAGGCGCTGCGCAGGATCGCCCGGTAAGCCTGCTCGCGAGAAAGAGGGGTCATCTGCTTGGAATCGTTGATGGGGAGTTTGAAACGGAAATCGTGGAGGATAACGGCGCTTGCTACGACAGGACCGGCGAGAGGGCCTCGGCCGGCTTCATCCACGCCGGCAATCAGCCCGGCGTCAGGCCTTCGTCGGCGCTGGACTTTCCGATCGAACCGGAGGAGCTCCTGGAGCCTGTGGGGTCTCTTCAAAACGCTCCTCGATGCGGCCGGCCTTGCCGACCTTCTTGCGCAGGTAATAGAGCTTGGCGCGGCGGACGTGCCCCTGCTTGACCACCAGGATCTTCTCGATGAACGGGGAATGCAGGTAAAAGGTCCTCTCGACCCCTTCTCCGTAGCTGACGCGGCGAACCGTGAAGGTCTGGCGGCTGGAGCCGCTCTTGAGGGAGGTCACCACCCCCTCAAAAGGCTGGATGCGGGTCTTGTCGTCCTCCTGAATCCGGACGAAGACCCGCACGGTATCGCCGGCCCTGAACTGGGGGCGGTCCGTTTTAAGCTGGGCCTTCTCGATCTCTAGTATCCGGCGATCCATCGTTTCTCCTTGAAGTTCAGCGCGTTAGATCCGGGCGCTGGGCCCGGGTGCGGCGCAGAGACTGCAGCCTGCGCCACTCGGCCACTCGGGAAGCATCCCCCGAAAGCAAGATATCCGGCACGCGCATTCCGCGAAATTCCACCGGACGGGTGTAGTGGGGATACTCCAACAAGTTGCCGCTGAAAGACTCTTCGGCCGCCGACTGCTCACATCCCAAACTTCCAGGCAGCAGCCGTACGACCGAATCGATCAACACCATAGCAGGAAGCTCGCCGCAGGTCAATACGTAATCGCCGATCGAGAGCTCCTCGGCGGCCAGTTTCTGCCGGACCCGCTCGTCCACCCCCTCGTAATGCCCGCAGAGCAGGACCAGCCAGGGTTTCTTGGCCAGGGCCTGGGCCTTCTTCTGCGTCAGCTTCTGCCCCTGCGGCGATAGGAGAACCACGTGGGGTTTTGCTTTCTGCTTTCTGAGGGCTTCGACGGCCCGAAAGAACGGGTCGGCCCGCATAACCATGCCGGGGCCGCCGCCGTAGGGGCGGTCGTCCACCTTCCGGTGTTTGTCGTTCGACCAGTCCCGCAGGTCATGCACCCGGACCCGGATGACCTTCTTCGCCGCCGCGCGGGCCAGAATCGAGCTCTCCAGCACCGGCGGGAACATCTCCGGGAAGATCGTCAGAACGTCAATTCGCATCGCTCAGGATACTTGAGCTTTGGCTTTCTCTTTCGCTTTCTTGATCAGCTGCTTGACCGTCGGGGAGGGGGTGGCCCCTTTGCTGATCCAGTAGTTCGCCCGCTCCACGTTGAGCTTGAGCACCAACGGGTTCTTCGAAGCGTCGTAATACCCCAACTCCTCGATCGCCCGGCTGTCCCGGGCCTTCGTCTTCGTAATGACAACGATACGGTTGTGCGGCTTCTTCTTGCCCCCCAACCTCTTCAAACGGATCATGACTTCTGCCATACATCCTCCTGTTAGTCTGACTTCTCCCGGCGCACGTCGGCGCCGAGCTCCACAAGTTTCTGGTCTACCCGGTCGTAGCCCCGGTCCAGATGATAAAGACGGGCAATCTCGCTGGTGCCCTTCGCCGAGAGAGCGGCCAGCACCAGCGCGGCCGACGCCCTCAAATCAGAAGCCATGACCGGTGCTCCGCTCAAGCGCGGGATACCCTGCACGATGGCAGTGGCCCCCTCCAGCTTGATCTGGGCCCCCATCCGGCCCAGCTCCGCCACGTGCATAAACCGGTCCGGGTAGATCTTCTCGGTGATCACGCTGATGCCCGGCGTCTGCGTCATCAGCGCCATCATCTGCGCCTGCAGGTCGGTCGGGCCACCCGGGTACGGCCGCGTCGTGACATCCACCGGCCGGAACGTACGCTTCGGTCGAACAACCATCATGCCATCGCGCGAGGTGATCTCGACACCAGCGTCCCGCAGCTTGTCGAGCACCGCACCCAGATGCTCCGCCCGGGCGCCGGAGATGGTGAGTGTGCTTCCGGTCAGCGCCGCCGCCAACAGAAAGGTACCTGCCTCGATCCGGTCCGGGATCACCCGGTGGGTGAAACCGTTGAGGCGCCGAACCCCCTCGATCGTGACCATCGGCGTACCAGCCCCCTCGATCTTCGCCCCCATCTTGATCAGCACGTGGGCGAGGTCCGCCAGTTCCGGCTCGCAGGCGGCGCTCTCGATGATGGTCCGCCCCTTCGCAAGGCAGGCAGCCATCATCACGTTGGCGGTCCCCAGCACGGAGGAACCGTACGCCCCTCCGAGGTACATCGAGGTCCCGCGAAGCTCCCGCGCGCGCGCCAGGACGTTGCCGCCTTCCACCTGGATCTTCGCACCCAACGCCCGGAGGCCTTTCAGATGGAGATCCACCGGCCGGGGCCCGATCACGCAGCCGCCCGGCAGCGACACGTTGGCTTGACGTTTCTTCGCAACCAGCGGCCCGAGCACGCAGAAGGAGGCCCGCATCGTCGAGACCAGCTTGTAGGGGGCCTCCGTTCCTTCATAACCGGACGGGTCCAGCGTGATCCGGTGCCCTTCCTGCACCACCTTCACACCGAGGTTGCGCAGGATCCGGATCATCGTCACCACATCCCGCAGGATGGGGACCCCCTCCAGCACGCAGAGCTCATCGGTCAAGAGGGCCGCCGCCAGGATCGGCAGGGAGGCATTCTTCGAGCCCGAGACCGTCACCTTCCCCTTGAGCGGCCGTCCGCCCTTAACAATCAATTTTTCCATAGCACCGCCACTCGATCTAAGTTGGTCAGATCTTTTATAATTCTTTCGACTCGGAAACCGTTCTGCTCCGCCAATTTTCGGACATCGTCCGCCTGATCCATGCCGATCTCCAGCGCCATCCAACCGGACGGTTTGAGAACCCGGACCGCCTGGCGGATCAGCTTAGCCGTGATCTCAATCCCCTTCTGCCCGCCGTCGAGCGCCAGCCACGGCTCCCAGGCCAACTCGCGCGGCCATGAAACCGCTTGCGCCGGATTAAGATACGGCGGGTTGGCGACGATCGCGTCCAGCGATTCCAGCCCCAATCCTTCCAGCAAGTTTCCGCGCACAAAATGGATCTTGCAGCCGGCCGTGGCCGCGTTGCGGCGGGCGAAGTGCATTGCGACGAACGATTGCTCAATGGCGATCACCTCTAGCCCCGGCCGCTCTTTGGCCAGCGTGACGGCGATGGCGCCGGAACCGGTGCCAACGTCGGCAATGCAAAAACCTGAATGAGTCTGACCCCTCAAAAGCTCTAAAACCGTTTCCACCAGGATTTCCGTCTCAGGACGGGGATTGAAGACCCCCGGCCCGACGGCGAACCGCCGGCCGTAGAAATCGGCGGTCCCCAGCAAGTACTGCAGTGGCACCCCTCCGGCCCGGGC
>JAUSCU010000005.1 GCA_030651065.1 Candidatus Omnitrophota bacterium
AACAAGAGCACGCTGAGCGATCTGGTGGTGCGGGCCTACAAGCAGTGCGGCCACACCCGGACCATCCAGCTTCTGGACGACCTGAAGCGGCTCGGGTTCGAGATGGCGACGCGGGGCGGTTTGTCGATCTGCGTGGACCACCTGCAGGTTCCGAAGGAGAAGGAGAAGATCATCCAGGAGGCGCGGGCCGAGGTGTCCGTGGTGGAGGACCAGTACCGCAAGGGTCTCATCACCGACCAGGAGCGGCACAACAAGGTGATCGACATCTGGACCCACGCGACGGACCGGGTGTCGGACCTGATCTTCAAGCAGATGGATCCTTTTAACCCGGTTTTCATGATGGCCGATTCGGGCGCCCGTGGTTCCAAGCAGCAGATCCGGCAGCTGGCCGGCATGCGCGGCCTCATGGCCAAGCCGTCCGGCGAGATCATCGAGAGTCCGATCACGGCAAACTTCCGCGAGGGGCTGACCGTGCTGGAGTATTTCATCTCGACGCACGGCGCCCGCAAGGGTCTGGCCGACACGGCTTTGAAGACGGCCGATTCCGGGTACTTGACCCGCCGGCTGGTGGACGTCGCGCAGGACGTCTCGATCAACGAGGTAGACTGCGGCACGCTCAACGGCATCCTGATCACCGCGATCATTGAGGGGGATGAGGTGGTGGTGCCGCTTCGGGAGCGGATCGTCGGCCGCGTGGCGCTGGATAACATCGCCGATGTGATCACCGATACGATGATCGTTGAAGCCGGAAACGAGATCACCGAGGAGGCCTCTACCAAGATCGAGCAGGCCGGCATCGAGAAGATCCGAATCCGCTCGGTGCTCACCTGCGATTGCAAGAGGGGTGTCTGCATCCGCTGCTACGGCCGGAACCTGGCGACCGGGCGGTTGGTGGAGTTGGGCGAGGCGGTCGGCATCATCGCCGCGCAGTCCATCGGCGAGCCGGGCACGCAGCTGACGATGCGGACGTTCCACATCGGAGGCACCGCGTTCCGGGTCATCGAGTCTTCCAACATCAAGGTGAAGACCAAGGGAACCCTGAAGTTCCACAACATCCGGGCGGTCCAGAAGGAGAAGGAATGGATCGTCCTCAACCGCAACGGGCAGGTCTCGATCAACGACGAGAGCGGCCGCGAGCTGGACCGGTACACGGTCCCGGCCGGCGCCGTTTTCAAACACGGCGACGGGGAAAAGGTTTCCAAGGACGAGATCCTGGTCCGCTGGGACCCCTATACGGTCCCGATCCTCACAGAGGGTTCGGGCAAGGTCCGGTTCGAGGACCTGAAGGAAGGGGTCACGATGCGGACCGACGTGGATCCGGCCACCGGGCTGCCGGACCGGATTGTGATCGATTATCGCGGCGAGTTCCATCCGCAGTTGGTGCTGGAAGACGCGAAGGGAGAGGTGCTGGCCCTCTATCCGATTCCGGCGGGCGCCCACGTGATGGTCAAGGACGGGCAGCGGGTGGAGGCGGGCGACCTGCTTGCCAAGACGCCGCGTGTCGTCACGAAGACCAAGGACATCACCGGAGGTTTGCCGCGCGTGGCCGAGTTGTTCGAGGCGAGGAAGCCTAAGGACCCGGCCATCATCAGCGAGATCGACGGCGTCGTGGAATTCGGGGATTCCAAGAAGGGGCAGCGCCGCGTCGTCATCAAGAGCCCGACCGGCATGAAGAAGGAGTACCTGATCCCGCACGGCAAGCACTTGAACGTCTACAAGGGGGATTGGGTCACCTCCGGCCAGCCTCTGATCGACGGCCCGGTCGTGCCGCAGGACATTTTGCGCATCGGCGGCGACAAGAAGCTGCAGGAGTATCTGGTCAACGAGATCCAGGAGGTTTACCGGCTGCAGGGCGTGCGAATCAACGACAAGCACATCGAGTGCATCGTGCGCCAGATGCTGCGCAAGGTCCGTATCGACGACGCGGGGGACACCGAGTTCCTGGTCGGAAGCCAGGTGGACAAGATCCGTTTCCAGGAAGAGAACGAGCGGGTCGCCAAGAAGAGCGGCACGGCGGCCTCGGCCACGCAGCTTCTGCTGGGCATCACGAAAGCCGCGCTCTCCACGGAGAGCTTCATCTCGGCCGCCAGTTTCCAGGAGACCACCCGGGTGCTGACCGAAGCGGCGACCGCTGGAAAGCGGGACAACCTGCTGGGTCTTAAAGAGAACGTGATCATGGGGCATCTGGTCCCGGTGGGATCCGGTTTCAAGGCGCACCAGGACGTGGAGATGGTGAAGGTAGCGGCGGAGCAGGAAGAGGCCGAGAAGCCCGCCAAGGAAGAGGAGGACGGTTCTTAAGATGTGTCCGACGATCTCGCAGCTGATCCGCAAGGGGCGCAAGGAAAAGATCAAGAAGACCAAGTCACCGGCGCTCCAGATGCGGCCCCAGCTGCGCGGCGTCTGTTTGCAGGTGAGGACGATGACCCCGAAGAAACCGAACTCGGCGCTGCGCAAGATCGCCCGCGTCCGGCTGACGAACGGTATCGAGGTCACCTCCTACATCCCCGGAGAGGGGCATAACCTGCAGGAGCACTCGATTGTGCTGGTCCGCGGCGGGAGGGTGAAGGATCTGCCGGGGGTCCGCTATCACATTGTCCGCGGAACGCTGGACGCCTCGGGCGTCAACCAGCGCCGCAAGTCCCGGTCGAAGTACGGGGCCAAGAGGCCGAAGGAATAAGGAACTCATGAGACGCAGACGCATCGACAAGAGAGTGACACCGCCGGACCCGCGCTTCGGGTCCAAGCTGGTCCACCGGTTCGTGAACATGGTGATGGTCTCCGGAAAGAAATCGATCGCCGAGCGGATCGTCTACGGCGCGATGGACCAGGCGTGCCAGAAGGTGAGCGCTCCCGACCCGCTGGCCATGTTCCAGAAGGCGGTGGAGAACGCGCGGCCCCTGGTGGAGGTGAAGTCCCGCCGCGTGGGCGGCGCCACTTACCAGGTCCCGATCGAAGTCCGTCAGGACCGCGGTGTCTTTCTTGCGTTGAAGGGTCTCCGGGATTATGCCCGGGGCCGGACCGGAAAGCCGATGAAGGACCGCTTGGCCGAGGAACTGATCGCGGCCTATCAAGGGCAGGGTTCCGCCGTGAAGCGGAAAGAGGACATGCACCGGATGGCGGAGGCGAACCAGGCCTTCAGCCATTACCGCTGGTAAAAGGACAATGGCCAGACCGCAATCCGAGATGATGGAGTCCGACGGCGTTACCTACCCGTTGGAGAAGACCCGCAACATCGGGATCGTCGCCCACATTGATGCTGGGAAAACGACGACTACCGAGCGGATCCTCTTCTACACGGGCCGCATCCACCGGATCGGCGAGGTGGATGAGGGGACGACCACCACCGACTGGATGCCGCAGGAACAGGAGCGCGGCATCACGATCACGGCGGCTGCCATCACGACCTTTTGGAAGGATTTCCGGATCAACATCATCGACACGCCCGGCCATGTGGACTTCACCGTCGAGGTGGAGCGCTCTTTGAAGGTGCTCGATGGCGCGGTCGTGATCTTCGACGCGGTGAGCGGTGTGGAGTCGCAGTCCGAGACCGTGTGGCGGCAGGCGGACCGGTACGGCGTTCCCCGCATGTGCTACATCAACAAGATGGACCGGACCGGGGCTGATTTCTACGGAACGTTCAAGCAGATCGAGGATCGGCTGGGCCACCGTCCGGTGGCGCTGCAGCTGCCGATCGGATCGGAAACCAACTTCGTCGGCGTGGTCGATCTACTGAAGGAAAAGGCCCTCATCTGGGACAAGGAACAGGGCGTGAACATCGAGGAGCTGCCGATCCCCGCGGACATGGTGGAGAAGGTCAAGGAGTGGAGGCACCTGCTGGTGGAGAGGGTCGGCGAGGTCGACGACAAGATCATGGAGAAGTACATCCACGAGCAGCCGGTCTCCCGGGAGGAGCTGCACGAGGCGATTCACCGGGCCACCATCGCCGGAAAGATCGTCCCGGTCCTCACGGGCGCCTCGGCGAGGAACAAGGGGGTTCAGCCGCTGCTGGACGCCGTCTGCGATTACCTGCCTAGCCCCTTGGAAGTCCCGCCGATCAAAGGGACGAACCCGAACACCCAGAAGGAAGAAGAGCGCCGCACCAAGCACGATGAGCCGATGTCCGCGCTCGCGTTCAAGATCATGAGTGACCCATTTGTGGGTAAGCTGACCTTCCTGAGAGTCTATTCCGGCATCCTGAAGTCAGGCGCTTATTACATCAATGCCAACCGTGATGAGCAGGAGCGGATCGGCAAGCTGGTTCGGATGCACGCGAACAAGCAGGAGATCGTGAAGGAAGTGGGCGCCGGCGACATCGCGGCGGCGGTCGGCCTGAAAGAGACCAAGACCGGTGACACGATCTGCGACAAAGAGCACCCGATCCTGCTGGAAGGGATGAGCTTTCCCGAACCGGTGGTTTCTCTGGCGATCGAGGCGGAGACCAAGCTGGACCAGGACAAGCTGGGCACCGCGCTGGCCCGCCTTCAGGAGGAAGACCCCACCTTTCGCGTCCGCTATAACCAGGAGACCTCGCAGACGATCATCGCCGGTATGGGCGAGCTGCACTTGGAGGTTCTGCTGGACCGGATGAAGCGGGAATTCAAGGTCAACACCAAGGTGGGCCCGCCGCAGGTGGCCTACAAGGAGACGATCACCAAGAAGGCCGAGGATGTGCCGGGCAAATTCATCCAGCAGAGCGGCGGCCGCGGGCAGTACGGGCACGTGGTGATCGACGTCGAGCCGGGCGAGCGGGGTTCGGGGGTTGTCTTCGAGAACAAGACCACCGGCGGTTCCATCCCGAAGGAATTCATCTCGCCCGCTAAGCAGGGAATCCTGGAATCGGCGGCCAGCGGCGTGCTGGCCGGCTATCCGGTGATCGATATCCTGGTGGAGCTGGTGGACGGCTCGTACCATGATGTGGACTCCTCGGAGATGGCGTTCAAGATCGCCGGCTCCATGGCGCTGCGGGAAGCGGTCAAGCGGGCGGGACCGATCTTCTTGGAGCCGGTCATGAATCTGGAGGTGGTGGTGCCGGAAGAGTTCCTGGGCGAGGTGGTGGGTGACCTGAACAGCCGCCGCTGCCGGATTCTCGATATGGGCCAGCGGGCCAACGTGAAGGTGATCCGGGGCGAGGTGCCGCTCGGAGAGATGTTCGGCTACGCGACGAAAGTGCGAAGCCTTACCCAGGGCCGCGGCTCTTACGCGATGGAGCCGCTCGCCTACCAGGAGGTTCCATCCTCGCAGAAGGAGAAGATCATGCAGGGGCGTGAAGGGAGCAGGCGTAATGGCTGAGCAGACGATCCGGATCAAGTTAAGGGGGTACGACCACCGCATCCTGGACCAATCCGCGGCGGAGATCGTGGCATCCGCCCGGCGGACGGGCGCCGAGGTGTCGGGGCCGGTGCCGTTGCCGACCCAGCGTTCCGTGTACACGGTGCTGCGGTCGCCGCACGTCGACAAGAAATCGCGCGAGCAGTTCCAGATGAAGACCCACAAGCGGCTGCTGGACATCGTGAACCCGACGTCCAAGACCGTGGACGCGCTTCGGAAACTGGATCTGCCGGCCGGCGTGGACGTGGAGATCAAATAAGATGAAGCCCGGAATCGGACTCATTGGGAAGAAGCTCGGGATGACGCAGGTGTTCCTCGAGGATGGCCGCCCGGTGGCGGTGACCGTCCTGGAAGCGGGCCCCTGCCCAGTGGTGGCCGAGCGGACCCCGGAGAAGGACGGCTACCGGGCCGTGCAGGTCGGGTTCGGTGTGGCCAATCCCAAGAGAATGGTCAAAGCCCTCGTTGGCCAGTTCATTAAAGCCAAAGTGGAGCCGCAGCGGGTGCTGCGGGAATTCCGGATCGCGAAGGAAGAGCAGTTCGCGCCGGGTTCCGTGGTGACGGTAGAGATCTTCAAGCCCGGAGACCGGGTGGACGTGACCGGCCGATCGATCGGGAAGGGGTTCCAGGGCGGCGTGAAGCGCTGGCACTGGAAGGGCGGCAAGCAGACGCACGGTTCGATGACGCACCGCCGGCCCGGTTCAATCGGGTCCAGCACCGACCCCTCCCGTGTTTTCAAGGGACATCACATGCCGGGCCACATGGGAGACCGGGTGGTCACGACGCCGGCGATGGAAGTGATCCGGGTGGACGCAGTCCAGAATCTTCTGCTGATCAAGGGATCGGTGCCGGGTAGTGATGAGACGATCGTTCTGATCCACAGGTCATGGAAGGGTCCGAAGGTAGTGCATGTTCGGCAGACGAAGAAGAGAGCGGGCGCTCAGCCCTCCGGCGGGGCGAAGGCTGCCGCGAAACCAGCCGCCGCGAAATCGGCTGCCGCGAAACCGGCCGCGGGCGGGAAGAAGTGATGACCCAAAAAATCTCTGAAATCCAAGTGGTTGATCTGGAAGGCAAGGTGGTCGGCTCGGTTCAGGTGCCGGCAGCGCTGGAGGGGCCCGTCAACGAGGCGGTCCTCTGGCAGGCGGTCCGGATGTACCTGGCCAACCGGCGGGAGGGGAACGCCGAGACCAAGACTCGCGGGCAGGTCAGAGGCGGTGGTAAGAAGCCCTGGAAGCAGAAGCACACCGGCCGGGCACGGGCCGGCTCGAGCCGTTCTCCGATCTGGCGCGGGGGCGGTGTCGTGTTCGGTCCCCATCCTCATGATTTCCGGTACGAACTGCCGGCCGGTGTCCGGAAGGTTGCGTTGGTCAACAGCCTGCGGGACAAGGTCAGCAGTCAGGCGGTGGTGGTCCTGAAGAGCTTTGAAGGGATCGCGCCGAAGACGAAGGTTCTGGCACTGCTGCTGCGTAAGCTGCAGGCGGAGAAGAAGGCGCTGCTCGTGGTGGAGAAGCCCTCACCGGATCTGGTCCGGATCTCCCGGAACCTGACCGGAGTGATGGCTGTGAAGCCGGCTTCCGATCTCACTTGCTACGACGTTCTCTCGGCGACCAAGCTGGTGGTGGCGGCGGAGGCATTCAAGGGCTGGGAGGCCCTGCCGTCATGATCCGCGCCGCAGCCGACGTGATCAAGGAACTGATGCGGACTGAGAAGGGGACCCGTTTGGCCGGCCAGAGGAAATACTTCTTCCTGGTCAGCACCCGCGCGAACAAGCAGGAGGTTCGGCGCTCGGTGGAAG
>JAUSCU010000011.1 GCA_030651065.1 Candidatus Omnitrophota bacterium
CGGTGACGCTGGACGACCCGAAGGGGAAGACGGTGATCACCTGCGACGGCCCGATGGAAGTGGATTACGGGCGGCACAAAGCCCGCTTCTGGAAAAATGTAAAGGTGGTGGATTCCAAGGGGGAGATCCGCTCCGATCGGCTGGACGTGGCGTTTGACCCGCGGACCAACCGGATGGACAAGGCGGTCTTCTGGGGCCATGTCGTGATCGATCATGGCGACGAGAAGGCGCGCGCCAACCGGGTGAACTACTGGCAGCTGCTGGAACGGATCCAGCTGATCGGGCACCCGAAACTGGTTCTCACCACCGACAGCTTGGTGGAATGAGCGCGGCCGGCAACGGCGCCCTGCTGCAAACGGAGGGCCTGCGCAAGACGTACGGCGGGCGCCGCGTGGTGGATGGTGTGGCGCTTAAAGTCGGCAAGGGAGAGATCGTGGGGCTCTTGGGCCCCAACGGGGCCGGCAAGACCACCACGTTCTACATGGTGGTCGGCCTGATCCCGCCGGAAGAGGGGCGGATTCAATTCGGCCATAAAGACATCACCCGCCTGCCGATGCATTTGCGGGCCCGCACCGGCATCGGGTACCTGGCGCAGGAGCCCTCGATCTTCCGGCGGCTCACGGTGGCCGAGAACATCCTGGCCATCCTGGAGACGCTGCCCCTCTCCCGTCCGGAGCGGATGCGCCGGCTGGAGGAGCTTCTGGAAGAGCTGGGACTGACGCAGCTGGCCGGCTCGAAGGCGGACACTCTTTCCGGCGGCGAGCGCCGGAGGTTGGAGATCACCCGGGCGCTGGTGACCCAGCCGACGCTGCTGTTGCTCGATGAGCCGTTCAGCGGGATTGACCCGATCGCCGTGGCCGAGTGCCAGCAGATCATCCGCAGCCTGAAGGAGCGAGGGCTGGGCATCCTGCTCACCGACCACAGCGTGCGCGAGACCCTGGCGATCACCGACCGGGCGTATCTGATGGCGGAGGGGCGTGTGCTGATTACCGGCAGCGCCAACGACCTGATCAACGACCCGAAAGCCCGGGAGATTTACCTGGGCCCACAATTCAGGATGTGAAGAGAAAATGAAGATCACGATCACCGCGAAGAAAATGGAAGTGCCTCCGCTGGCGGAGAAGATGCTGCGGACCAAGGCGGACAAGCTGGAGCGGTTCGGCCACAAGATCACCTCGGTCCACGCGATCTTCGGGCGGGAGAAATACCTGTTCACCGCCGAGCTGACACTGGCCACCAAGGGGGCCAGCCTGGTTAGCCGGGCCAAGCACAAGTCGGACCTGCTGACCTGCATTGAGGAAGCGGTCGAGAAGCTGGAAACGCAGCTCAAGCGCAAAGAAGACAAGGAAGTGGAGCTGCTGCGCCGAAGGACGCCCCACCGCCCCGCGTGAATACACTTAAAGAGATTGCTCCCTGCCGGAAAGAGCTGCGCGTGGAGATCCCGCGCGAAGCGGTGGAGGCCGAATTCGAGACGGTCTACAGTGAACTGAGGAAACGGGCCCTCGTGCCCGGTTTTCGGGTGGGCCAGGCCCCGCGCGACCTGCTGCAGCGCTATCATGGATCCAAGGCGCGCGAAGAGGTGCTCCGCCGCCTGATTGGCCGGTCGCTGGACGAGGCCTTAAGCGAGCGTAAGGAACTGGACTTGGTCGGTCGGCCGCAGGTGACCGACGTGAAACTAGAGGAAAAGAAGCCCCTCATCTACACGGCGCAGATGGAAACGGCGCCGGTCTTCCCGGTGGGCCGGTACAAAGGCTTGAAACTGGCCCGGCCGAAGAATGACGTCGCCGAGGAGTCGGTGAATGAGGTGCTGGAGAGGCTGCGGCAGACCCAGGCGGTGCTCAAGCCGGTATTGGAGGACCGCCCGGCTGCGGCCGGTGATTTCGTCCTGGCCGATGTCGCCGAGAAGCGGCCCAACCAGCCGGTTCGCAAACAGAAAGAGGTGGTGATCCACCTCGATCTGGAGAAAGATCCCGAGGGAGTGCTCAAAGGGCTTCTCGGTATCAAGGCGCCGGAGAGCCGCGTGCTGACGCTCAAAGAGGGGGCTACGCTGACCGTCGAAGCGAAAGGGCTCAAGGCCAAGGAAGTTCCCGCGCTGGATGACGCTTTCGCCAAAACGGCCGGCCCGTACGATTCGCTCGAAGCGCTTAAGGAGGCGATCCGCAAGGATGCCGGGCGCCACGCGGAGGAGCAGGCCAAGCGGGCGATCGAAGCGCAAGCCCTCAAGCAACTGGAAGAGGGGTGGAAATTCGAGGTCCCTCCCTCCCTGGTGGCCTCGCAGGCGCAGCGGAACCTGAAAGAGCGGGCTGTAGAGCTGATGCAGCAGGGAGTGCCCGCCACCGAGGTGCAGTCCCAGGCGCAGGTGCTCACGGAGCAGGCTAAAGCGGACGCCTTGAAGCAGATCCGGCTCTTCTTCATTCTGAGGAAGATCGCAACCGAGGAAAAGCTGACCGCGACGGAGCAGGAAGTGGAGGAAAAGATCCGAGCGGTCGCCGTGCGGATGCAGGCCACCGAGAGCCAAGTGCGCGAGGATCTGGAGCAGCGGGAGCTGATGGAGGAGCTGGCTTGGGGCATCATCCGGGGGAAGGTCGTGGAACTCATTCTCAAGGAAGCCAACGTGAAAGAGGGGGGAAGCGCATGAGTGCCGAACGGAATCAGATGCTGGTGCCGATCGTTGTCGAGCAGACCGGCCGCGGAGAGCGGGCGTACGACATCTACTCCCGGCTCCTCAAGGACCACATCATCTTCATCGGGTCGGGCATTGATGACATGGTGGCGAACCTGGTGATCGCCCAGATGCTGTTCCTGCAGATGGAGGATCCCAAAAAGGACATCAACGTCTACATCAACTCTCCCGGAGGGGTCGTCACGGCGGGGCTGGCCATCTACGATACGATGCAGTTCGTCAAGCCGGACGTCGCGACCTATTGCATCGGTCAGGCCGCCTCGATGGGCTCGATTCTGCTGGCCGGCGGCACTAAGGGCAAGCGGTACAGCCTGCCAGAGTCCCGCATCATGATCCACCAGCCCTGGGGCGGAACGCAGGGGACCGCCTCCGACATCTCGATCCAGGCCAAGGAGATCCTCCGGATGAAGGACCGCCTCAACGAGATCCTGGCCAAGCACACCGGCCAGGATCTTAAGAAGATCACCGAGGACACCGACCGGGATTTCTTCATGTCGGCGGACGACGCCAAGGCCTACGGCCTGGTGGACGAAGTGATTCGAGGAAAAACAACAAAGTAAATCGAGGATTCCATGACACGTGAACCGTTGCTGTTGACCCCCGGCCCGACGATCGTCCCGCCTTCCGTATTGGAGGCGCTGGGGCGCCCGACCGACCACCACCGGACGAAGGAGTTCCAGGCGGTCCTGAAAGAGGTTGGAGAGGGGCTTAAGAAAGTATTCGGCACCGCGCAGGAGGTCCTGATCCTCACCAGCTCCGGCACCGGCGCTATGGAGGCGGCCGTGGCCAATCTGCTCTCGGCCGGCGATGAGGCGATCGTGATCCGGGGCGGGAAGTTCGGAGAACGCTGGGGCGAGATTTGCGAGGCGTTCGGTGCCACCTTTACGCCGGTGGATCCCCTCTGGGGCAAGCCGCTGGACCTTAAAGCCCTTGAGCAAACCTTGAAGCAGCACCCCCGGGCGAAAGCGGTTTTCGCGACCCTCTGCGAAACTTCCGCCGGCGTTGTGTTCGACATCCGCGGGCTACGCCGCGCGATCACGGCGGCCGGTGTGCCGGCGCTGCTGGTGGTGGACGCGATCAGCGGGCTTGGAGCCGATTCCTTCGCGATGGATGAGATGGGAGTGGATGTGGCGGTCAGCGGCTCGCAGAAAGGGTTCATGCTGCCTCCGGGCCTGGCCTTCATCGCCCTTTCGCCGCGCGCCTGGGAGGCGGTGTCGAAATCCAAATCCCCCCGCTACTACTACGACCTGAACCTCGCCAAGAAAGCATGGGCCGATACCGACACTCCCTGGACGCCCGCGATCTCCCTGATCATCGGTCTTAAAGAGAGCCTCAAGATCATGCTCGCGAAAGGGATCGAGTCGTTCACCGCCGGGCACCGGGCCGACGCTGAAAAGCTGCGCGCCGACGTCCAAAAGATGGGGCTGGAGCTGTACGCCGACCCCGCCTGCGCCAGCAACGCCGTGACGATGATCAAGGTTCCCGCCGGCGTGGACGGCAAGGAGCTGCTGAAGCAGATCCGGGCCAAGCACAACATCGTGATCGCCGGCGGCCAGGGCAAAGAGCTGGTGGGCAAGGTGATCCGGATCGCCACGATGGGGGCGGTCGGCCCGGCTGAAATCCAGGCGGGCTTAAACGCGGTCGAAGAGGTGCTCGCGGAAATGCAGGTAAAAAATGGCTGACATCCGCATCCTCGTCACCGACCCGCTGGCGGAGGAGGGGATCCGCCTCATGCAGGCGGCCAACGGCGTGAAGGTGGACGTTAAGCCGAAGCTGCCGCAGGAAGAACTGCTCAAGGTAATCGGCGACTATGACGGGCTGGTGGTCCGCTCCGGCACGCAGGTGACCAAGGAAGTGCTGGAGAAGGCCTTGCGTCTGAAAGTGGTCGGCCGGGCCGGCGCCGGATTGGACAACGTGGACGTGGCGGCCGCCTCCAAGCGGGGCATTGTCGTGATGAACGCGGCCGGCGGCAACACGATCTCCACCGCCGAGCACACGATGGCGATGCTGATGGCCTTGAGCCGCAACATTCCGCAGGCCTGCGCCTCCATGAAAGGGGGCAAGTGGGACCGCAACTCCTTCATGGGGACCGAGCTGTACGGAAAATCGCTGGGGATCGTCGGTATGGGCAAGGTGGGCACCGAGGTGGCCCGGCGGGCGCTGGCGTTTGGCATGCGGCTGGTGGTCTATGATCCGTACCTGACTCCCGAGCGGACCCGGGAGCTGGACGCCGAGCCGGTGAGCGCTCTCGAAGACCTTTATAAGAAGTGCGACTACATCACAGTCCACACGCCGTTGTCCGATGAAACCCGAGGCCTGATCGGCACCAAGCAGATCGCGATGATGAAGAAGGGTGTGCGGCTTATCAACTGCGCCCGCGGCGGCATCATCGATGAGAAGGCGCTGGTGGAGGCGGTTAAATCGGGCCACGTGGCCGGCGCCGCGGTGGACGTTTTCGAGCAGGAGCCCCCCGTTTACCGGGAGCTGATCGACCTGCCGAAGGTGATCGTGACGCCCCACCTGGGCGCCTCCACCGAGGAGGCCCAGTTCAACGTGGCCAAAGAGATTGCCATCAGCGTGCGGGACTTCCTGTTGGGCCAGGGGGTGAGGAACGCGGTGAACATCCCCTCGGTGGACCCGCAGGTCTACAAGCTGATCGAGCCGTACCTGAAGCTCATCGAGAAGATCGGCGTCATGCAGGGTCAACTGGTAGAGGGGCACGTCAAGCAGGCGCAGATCCGTTACGTCGGCGAGCTGGTGCGCCTGCCGCTGGCACCCCTCACCAACGCCTTCGTCAAGGGACTACTCACCCCGGCGCTGCAGGAGTCGGTGAACTACGTCAATGCCGCCCTAATCGCCAAGGAGCGCGGTATCCAGGTGACCGAGATCAAGGCGACTGAAGCCGAGGACTTCGCGAACCTTATCTCCACCGTCGTTGAGACCGACAAGATGAAGTACGAGATCCACGGAACGCTCTTCACCCGCTCCGATCCGCGCATCGTCCGGATGAACGAATTCTACGTGGATGCCGTGCCTTCCGGGGCCATGCTGATTGTGCGCAACCAGGACAAGCCGGGCATGATCGGCCAGATGGGCACGATCCTCGGCTCCCGAGGGATCAACATCGGCTGGATGACGCTCGGCCGCAAGCAGGCCGGAAGCGACGCGCTGATGGTTTTCAACCTGGATCAGGAAGTTCCGCCCGAGCTCATGGAAGAGATCCGGCGGGTGCCCAGCGTCCTCACCGCGAAACAGATCAAGCTCTAGCCGATCCCGCATGCCGAACACTGTGATTGTCGGCGCCCAGTGGGGCGACGAGGGCAAGGGCAAGATCATTGACATGCTGACCGAGAAGGTCGACATCGTGGCGCGCTTCCAGGGCGGCAACAACGCCGGGCACACGGTGGTGGCCAACGGCCAGGAATTCGTGATGCACCTGATCCCCTCCGGCATTCTGCATCGGGACAAGTACTGCGTGATCGGCAACGGCGTGGTGGTGGACCCCGCCGGTCTGCTGCAGGAGATCGAGATGCTGCGCGGCCGGGGTGTCGAGGTGGACGAGAAAAACCTCGGGATCAGCGACCAGGCCCACCTGATCTTCCCGTACCACCGGATGCTGGACAAGTTGAAGGAGGCCCGGGTGGGGGCCGGCAAGATCGGTACCACCGGGCGCGGCATCGG
>JAUSCU010000015.1 GCA_030651065.1 Candidatus Omnitrophota bacterium
CTCCGAGCGCCTCGTATCGATCAGGTCCGGCCCGAGCACCGGAACCGGCAGTTCGGGCCCCTCGGCCTTCCCGTACCAGCGGGCCGTCTTGATGGACTGTTTGGAGATTTTTTCCTGCAGCGTGATCAGCGCGTGCAGCAGCGCCTGGGGAGTGGGCGGGCAACCGGGGATGTAGACGTCCACCGGCAGAAACTTATCAATGCCGGAAACCACGTTGTATCCTTCCTTGAACGGGCCGCCGGCGCTGGCGCAGGCCCCCATCGAGATCACGTACTTCGGCTCCGGCATCTGGTTGTAGAGGCGGACGATCATAGGCACCATCTTCTTGGTCACGGTGCCGGAGACAATCATCAGATCCGCCTGCCGGGGGGAGGCGCGGAACAGCTCGGCGCCGAACCGGGCGATGTCGAAGCGGCTGGCCGCCGTGCAGATCATCTCGATCGCGCAGCAGGCCAACCCGAACTGGAGCGGCCAAAGGGAGTTACGCCGGCCCCAGTTGTAGACGGGGTCGAGCAACTTCAGCAGCCCATCCCAGGGGGTGATCAGGATGTGCCGTTTGACTTCCAGCTCGAGGATTTCCTCTTCGCTCGGGCGGAAGAGGATTTTCGAATCGGCCATACGTTACCGGACGGCCGCCAGGATTTCCTTGTTGTCCCGCGCTACCTTAAGCTCCTGCACCTTCTTGAAGGCCACCTTGCCAGACTTGTCCACCACCACCGTCGCCCGCTTGGAGCAGTTGAGATCTTCCAGATAGAGGCCGTACTTCTTGGAGAGATCCCGCTTCTGATCGGCGAGCAGGGAATGCTTCAGGCCCAGCTTCTCTTTCCAGGCCTTGTGGGAAAAGCGGGAGTCGCAGCTGACGCCGAAGACCACAGTCTCCTTCGCATCGAACTGGGAGAGATCCTGCGTGATCGCGCAGTTCTCGCTGGTGCAGACCGGGCTCCAATCGAACGGATAGAAGGCCAGCACGACGCTCTTCTTGCCGCGGAAGCTGGATAGAGTAATGGGGTTGTTCTCCTGGTCGTTCAGCGTAAAATCCGGGGCGAGGTCACCGACTTCGATTTCTTTTGACGCGAGCGCTTCCGTCACGGGGAGTTCTCCTTTTTCTCTTGGCCGGTACCAGCCGGTCCGGGTAATGAACCAGCCGCTTGACCAGCCGGTTGTTCCGAAGATGCTGCCGCACGATGACCGGCACATCCTTGAGGGTGAACCGGGAGTACCAGACCCCTTCCGGTTCGACGTACATATTCGGGGCGATGTTGCAGAGGCCGAAGCAGCCCCGTGCGATCACCTGCACTTCCCCTTCGAGTCCCGCCCGGCGGATGGAGCGGATCAGCGCCTCCATCACCTCTTTGGATTTCTTCTTCGGGCAGGTATCTCCGCCGGTATCAATGAAGACCTTACGCACGCTTTATTGTAGCAAAAAACGCGGTCGGGTTCAGGACCGGCGGGAAAAGGCGGAGACGGCGCCGGCAGTCGCCACGGCCGAGAAAAGAAACAGGATGGAAAAACTCAGTAAGGCCGGGTGGGCGTGGGCGCCGTAAAAAACACCCCTCAGGAGGTCCACACCGTAGGTCATCGGGTTCACCTTGCCTATCCATTGCAGGGCCGGCGGCGCGGACTGCAGAGGGAAGACCGCCCCGCTCATGAAGAACATCGGCATGACGACGAAATTCGCCAGCGTGCCGAACCCTTCGAAGGAGGTCATCCGGGAAGCAAGCCACAGCCCCAGCGCGGTCAGCGGAAAAGCGATGAGAAACATCACCGGCAGAGCCAGGAAGAGCCTCCAAAAAGGGACCGAGACACCGACCAGCGGAAGGAACAGGAAGACCAGGCTCCCCTGGAAGCAAGCCACCGTGGCACCGCTGGCCGACTTTCCTAGCACGATGCTGGAGCGGGAGATCGGGGCCACCAGCATCTCTTTGAGGAAACCGAACTCCCGGTCCCAGATGATGGAGATGGCCGACAGGAAGGAGCCGTACAGCAGGTTCATCGCGATGATACCCGGGAACAGGAAGGCTGTATAGGGAAGGCGGCCAAACCCTGGGAAAGCCGAGCCCAAACCCAGCCCAAGCACCACCAGCCAAAGGATCGGACGGGCGAGCGAGCCGGCGATCTGCGTCCGGTCCCGGCTCGTTCGGATCATCTCCCGCAGCCAGATCATCCTGAGCGCCTGGAAATCGAACAGCTCTTTCATGCCCAAGCTCTCATCTTGCGCACCCTGCCCCGGCTGATCTCCTGATCGGAGGCATCACCGTCCCGCAGGTCATGCCCGGTAACACCGAGGAAGACCTGCTCCAGGTTCTTGGCCTGGGCCTCCCGCACCAGATCGGCCGGGCGGCCCAACGCCAGCAGTTTGCCATGGTCCAGGATCGCCACCCGGTCGCACCGCTCCGCCTCCTCCATCGAATGGGTGGTCATGAAGAAGGTGGTCTTCTGATCGGCCCGCAGCTCGCTCATCAGCGCCCAGATCTTATGGCGGGTCTGCGGGTCCAGGCCGATCGTCGGCTCATCGAGGAACAGCACCTTCGGCTGGTGCATGAGACCGCGGGCCACCTCCAGCCGCCGCTTCATCCCTCCGGAAAAGGTACGGGCCACGGAGTGCCGGCGCTCCCACAGCTCCACGAAACGGAGCACCTCCTCCATGCGCCGGCGGCGCAGAGACTTGGGCATGTGGTAGATCATGCCGTGGAATTCCAGGTTCTCCCAGGCGGTCAGCCGTTCATCAAGACTGGGGTCTTGGAAGATGATGCCGATGCTCTTCCGCACCTCGACCGGATCTTTCAGGCAGTCGAACCCGGCCACAGAGGCCGTCCCGGAGGTGGGGGAAAGCAGCGTGCAGAGGATGTGGATCGTGGTGCTCTTGCCCGCTCCGTTGGGCCCGAGGAAACCAAACAGCTCGCCGGCTTCGACCGCGAAGGAAAGATCGTCAACGGCCGTTACAGCGCCGAATTTCTTGACGAGATGAGAGACTTCAACCGCGGGAGGCAATTCAGACCGTTTTTCGGATGAAGGCGTGGATCTCTTCACGGGAGTTACTGAGCGACAGCAGGCTGTGCGGGCGCCCCTTGAGCCAGGCTTCCAGATCGGGACCGAACCAATCATCGGTGGCGATCACCTTCAGCAGCTGGCCGGCTTTCATTTCTTCCAACGCCTCAGCGGTTCTGCGGACCGGCATGGGGCAGAGTAGACCGTAGCAATCCAACACCCGATCGGGAGCTAAACCTTCCATACGGTTTGAGCGGGGGCGCCCTGGCCGGCGGAGAGGATGCTTAACTGGGCCGCGAGCCCGCGGGCCACCCGCGTGAAGGCCTGGGCGGCCGGAGAATCCGGATGGGTCAGAACGAGCGGATGGCCGGAATCGGAGCCGGCACGGACCTCGGGGACCAGCGGGACCTCGCCGAGGAACGGCACTTTGAACGCCTCCGCCGCGCGGACACCGCCCCCCTTGTCGAAGATGTCGGTGACCTTGCCGCAGTGGGAGCAGGCGAAACCGGACATGTTCTCCACGACGCCCAGCACCGGGACTTTCACCTTCTCGAACATCGCCACCGCCCGCTGCACATCCTGAAGCGCCACGTCCTGCGGCGTGGTGACCACCAGCGCCCCGCTCAAAGAAATCACCTGCGCCAGCGAAAGCTGCACGTCCCCGGTGCCGGGAGGAAGATCCACGATCAAATAATCGAGCTCGCCCCAGAGGACCTCTTTCAAGAACTTGTTCACCGCACCATGGAGCATCGGACCACGCCAGATGACCGCCTCTCCGGGCTTCGTCAGGAAGCCCATCGACATCACTTTGACACCGAAGTTTTCGGCCGGCACGATCTTCCCGTCCTTCAAAGCGGGAAGCTGCTCCAGTCCCATCATCAACGGCACGTTCGGGCCGTACATGTCGGCGTCCATTAGGCCGACGCGCGCCCCGTCCCGGGCGAGGGCCACCGCCACGTTCACGCTGGTGGTGGTCTTGCCCACGCCCCCCTTGCCGCTGGCCACCGCCACGACGTAGCGCGGAGCAGCGGAGGATCCGGTCCGCTCGCCGGTCATCAGGTTCACCAGCATAACGCCGGGAACTTTGGAAACCGCGGACCGGATCTGCTCGACGGGAGCCGACGGAGCAACCGTCAAGTTGACGGTGCCGCCGGCGATCTTCATCTCTCTGATCAAATCCGGCGATACCACCTTTTTCAGCGCCTCAATGATTTGTTCCTGCGTTACCATCACGCCACCTTCAGAACCAGTTTTCCGAAAAAGTTCCGATCCTCCATCGCCGCCTGCGCCTTCGCCGCCTCCTGCAAGGGAAAGCTCTTCGCCACCACCGGCCGAAGCTTACCCTTAGCCAGAAGAGCCAGCACCTGGTTGAGCTCCCGGCGGCCGCCCATGTAAGCGCCCAACACGCTCAATTCTTTCGTGTAGAAAAACCGAAGATCCAACTCCACCTTCGGCCCGGTCGTGGCACCGCAGGTAACCAGCCGCCCGCCGCGGGCCAGACAGCGCATGGACCCGGCCCATGTGGCCGGCCCGATATGCTCAAAGACCACATCGGCCCCCCGCCGCTTCGTCGCCTTCAGCAGCTCTTCCGCGAAATCCTTCTGGGGATTCAGCACCACGTCGGCCCCTAGGGCCTTCGCCTTTTTCGCCTTCTCTTCGGAGCTGGCGGTGGTGAAGACGGTGCAGCCTTTGAGTTTGGCGATCTGGATCGCCGCAGACCCGACCCCAGAACCGGCTCCCTGAACCAGAACGGTCTCTTTCCGTTTCAAGGCGGCCCGGGTGATCAGCATGTGCCACGCCGTTAGGAAAACCAGGGGCGTCGCGGCCCACTCTTCCGGTTTCCAGCGGTTGGAGACCGGGATCAGGTTCTTGCCCGGCACGCTGACGTACTCCGCGTAGCCGCCCTGGGTCTGCAGGCCGACGATCCTGAACTCCGGACAGCTGCTGTCCTTGCCCGCGCGGCAGGCGCCGCAGCGGCCGCAGGAGATGCCGGGCGCCACCAGCACGCGCTGGCCCACCCGGATCCCCTTCACCCGCGGGCCCTTGCCGGCCACAATCCCAACGATCTCCGATCCACCGACATGCGGCATCGGAACGGAAATGCCGGGCAGACCCTGCCGGACCCAGATATCCAGATGATTCAGGGCGCAAGCCTCCACCTTGATCAGGGCCTCGTTCGTGGCAATATTCGGGGTCGGAAGATCCGCAACCTGCAGGACTTCGGGGCCGCCATGCTTCTGAAAAACAACCGCTCTCATGTTGAGCATTATACCGCCCTGCTGTTACAATCTCTGTATGAAGGTCCTTATTTCAGGAGCAAGCGGGCTGATCGGATCGGAACTGGCCGCGACCCTTTCAAAGAAGGGGGAGGAGGTGGGCCGGCTCGTCCGGGCCAAGTCCTCCGCGCCGGGACCGCAGGTCCTCTGGAACCCGGTGGCCCGGATCATCGATTCCAAAGGACTGGAGGGGTTCGACGCCGTCGTACATCTGGGCGGCGACCCGATTGCCGAGGGACGCTGGACGCCGGAGAAGAAAGCCCGGATCCGCGACAGCCGGGTCCGCGGAACCCGCTTCCTCGCGGAATCCCTGGCCCGCCTTTCCCGACCGCCGAAAGCCTTCCTCTGCGCTTCGGCAGTCGGTTTCTACGGAGACCGGGGAGATGAAACCCTGACCGAGGAGAGCCCGGCGGGAAAGGGATTCCTTCCGGAAACCGGCCAGGAATGGGAGGACGCCTGCAAGCCGGCGGCGCAAGCCGGAGTTCGGGTGGTGAACCTCCGGTTCGGGATCGTGATGAGCGAAAAGGGGGGGGCGCTCCAAAAGATGCTGCCTCCGTTCCGGTTCGGGTTCGGCGGCCGGTTGGGGTCCGGAAAACAGTGGATGAGTTGGATCTCTTTGCCGGATGTCGCGGGAGCGATCGCGCACGCGCTCTCCAACGAGTCTCTGAAGGGCCCGGTCAACATCGTCTCCCCCAACCCGGTCACCAACCAGGAGTTCACTCGGGCGCTTGGGGCGGCGCTGCGCCGCCCAGCGGTCATCCCGGTGCCGGCCTTCGCGGTGCGGCTGCTGTTCGGCGAGATGGCCGACGCGGCACTGCTGGCCTCCACGCGGGTCGAGCCGAAGAAGCTTAAAACTACCGGCTACCGGTT
The DNA here is from genome assembly GCA_030651065.1 of Candidatus Omnitrophota bacterium. Lineage (GTDB taxonomy): Bacteria > Omnitrophota > Gorgyraeia > 1-14-0-20-64-10 > 1-14-0-20-64-10 > JAUSCU01. The sequence continues at coordinate 6,135 of JAUSCU010000015.1, forward strand.
CCGGCACCCGGATCTTGAAGCAGCCCTCCAAAGCTCACTTAGCCGTTAAGATTCTGGCGCTTCTAAAAAAAGCCCACCCGGATGCCCGCTGTGCGTTGAATCACCGCACTCCCCTGCAACTCTTGGTCGCTACGATCCTCTCCGCCCAATGTACCGACGTCCGCGTGAACAAGGTGACCCCCGCCCTGTTCAGAAAGTACAAGACCGCGACGGCCTACGCGAACGCCGATTTAAAGAGGCTGGAGCAGGAGGTGAGGACAACCGGATTCTACCGGCAGAAGGCAAAATCCATCCAACGCACCGCGAACGAGCTAGTGAAGCGCTTCAAGGGACAGGTCCCCCGAACGATGGAGGATCTGGTGACGCTGCCGGGCGTCTGGAGAAAAACGGCGAATGTGATCTTAGGGAACTGTTACGGGGTACCGGGAATCGTGGTGGACACGCACGTAAAGCGTTTGAGCTTCCGGATGGGGTTGACCCGCCACACCGATCCGGACAAGATCGAGATCGACCTTATGAAACTGCTGCCGCGCAAGGATTGGACCTTCTTCTCGCACGTCATTATTTTCCACGGCCGCCGGATCTGCACCGCTCGCCGTCCCAACTGCACCACCTGCCCGATCAAGAAACTCTGCCCGAAACTCGGGGCGTTATAGGGTCGGTCCCGAAGATCCTCCTGTTGATCCTGAAGGATAAACTCCCCCTCCCCCACCGTTAGCGAGGTCGCTCGGCATCAGGCTTCTGCGAAACTGATATTCCGCAATGAGGTCGGCCAAATCGTTAATATCTCCTCCCTGTTTTTCATACTCCATCAAAGCCTCGTAGAGAGCGCTTTCGATTTCAATCAGCCGATCGAAAGCCGCTTGACCGGAAATGATCCCATTCCGCATCTGATCGCCCAGCCGCTTGATGTCTACGATCGCAGTATCCAAAAAGGCGGTATCAAGCGTAGGAGTTTCAGAAGTAACATCCGTGGGGATATCCTCGTAATCGAGAGGAACTTCGATGGGCTCCTCCTCAGTTGGCCTCGAAACCTGCTGGGTAACCACCGCCACGACGGTCGGATCCGGTATGGGATCAGGTCCAGCTACCATGGGCGGGGGGACATTGTTCTGCCCCGGCGGGGTGAACTCCGGGTCAGGGATCGGCTCGATGGGATCGGGCTCGAAGAGAATTGGCAACCCATCCTCCGGATCGTAACCAGGATCCTCCTCGCACTCCTCAAAAGCGGCTATCGCCTGCTCAACAAGCAGCGCTTGGGCAACCTGCAGATCCGCTGAATTCGGGGCTCCATCGGTCATCGCAGACTCTACCGGCCCCTGAACCTCTCCCAGGGGGTCAGCCCAAACGGAGGGCACCTGCAGAAGCGCACTCACCAGCATCCACGCGACTATTCGCTTATTCATGTGACGTGTCTTTTCTCATTTACTCCACAGGAGGAGGCGGCGGTGTAATGGGTGTTTCCACGGGAGGAGCAGGAGGCGTAACCGGCGGTGGCGGCATGGGATCGAACGGAGGCTCCCCCGGTCCGGGTGAAGAGGGGCCCGGAAGAAAAAGCGGCGGCGTGTTAGCGATCGTCGGCACTGGAGGCGGAGGAGGCGTGACTCCTACCGGAACCGGCGCAGCATCGGGAAGAATCGGAGGAGCAGGCGGCGGAGGCGCAATAATGTTGCTGGCAACCGAGGCAATGCCGGTAATCAGCGCCGGGTTGTTGATCAAAGCGGCGGTATTCGCAATACTCCCCACAGGCGCTGTCACGAGAGAAGCGCTCGGACCGGCGACGAACTGAATCGCCGCGGCCATCGCATCCAGCTGCTGCATTGCCTGATTAAGTATCGCATCGGCAATCGCGGCGTTCGCCAGGTCCATTCCCTCTTGCAGCATCTCGGGGTTCGATCCGAGAACTGGTTCATCCGCTCTAACAATAGCAGGACTCATTACCCCTAGGGCAACCGCCAGCAAACCACTCAGCCAAACCACATTCTTTTTCTTCATCGCTTTTCTCCCTAAGGGTTTTTTCTTTTATGAACCGTTAAAGAACCCCTAAAAATAAAAACGCCTCAAACAAACTTCAAAGCGCCTTACAACTTAACTATGGCTGATGTTCGCCGGAATTGTCAATGGGTAATGTAGATTTAGCTTCCTCTAACTTTTCCTGGGCGGTGCGGCAGGGTACCAGTTTGCGGTCCGGAAAGCTCCCCGCGAGGCGGTCGACCACGTCCTCGGCAATCTTCCGGAAGGTGGTGAACTTCCCACCGACCACAGTGAGAAGGCCTCCCTCCTCGTAAATCCGGTGCGAGCGGCTGACCGCCCAAGGATCCTTGGTCTCCTGTGCGACCAACGGCCGGACCCCAGCAAAGGTGGCGAGGATCTTCTCCTTTCGGATCCCAAAACCGGGCAGAGCCCGGTTGGCTTCCTCCAACAGATACTCCACATCGGCCGGCTCGGCCTGAGCCAGCCCCGGGTCTCCGGAGTAATCGGTGTCGGTCGTGCCGATCAGGGTATTCCCTTTCCAGGGAATGAGGAAGAAGATCCGGCCGTCCCGCTCCGAGGAAACCAGGATCGCGTGCTTAAGCCCGAGGTTCGGATAAACCAAGTGAATTCCCTTCGACATCCGGACCAGCGGCTTGGCTGATGGGTTCGCCAACCGCCGCAGTTGATCGACCCAGGGTCCGGCGGCGTTGATGATTCGGCGGGCCTGGATCACCTCTCCGTTTTGCGTTTTAACACCGGCGATACGATTGTTCTCCTGAAGAAGTCCCGTGACGCGGGTGTGATCGCGTAAAACCGCTCCCGCGCGCTTGGCTGCCTGCAAGACTCCCATCACCAAAGCGGCATCATCCATCTGCGCGTCGTAATAGAGAGCCGCCCGGCGGTAGCCGTTTTCAACGAGACGGGGTTCCTCCTGCCGTAAAGCCTTTTCGCCTAAAAACCGGGCCCGGCCGATCCGACGGCTTCCGGCGAACCAATCATAAAGAAAAACTCCAAAACAAACCAGCGGCCAGGGCCGGGGCCGGCCGCCGCGCACGGGAATCAAAAACGGGAGCGGTTTGATAAATTGCGGGGCGATGTTCAGGAGTATGCTCCGTTCCCGGAGGGATTCCCGCACCAACCGGAAATCCAGCTGCTCCAGATAACGGATCCCTCCGTGGATGAGCTTGGTGGTCTTGGAAGAGGTGCCGCCGGCGAAATCTCCGGCTTCCACCAGCGCGCAGGAGAGCCCGCGGAGCGAAGCATCCCAGGCGATGCCGGCACCCACAATCCCGCCGCCGATAATGAGGAGGTCGAAGGTTTTCTCCAGGTCTTTCAAAGGGCCCGCCGCACCGCTTCCTTCCAACCTGCCAGAGCCGCCGACCGCCGCGCCGGGTTCGAGCGGGGCCGGAACAGGCGATCCGTCTGCCGCATTCGGGCTAAATCCCCCGGGCCCCAGAAACCGCAGCTTAAACCAGCCAGCTGCGCGGCTCCGAGGGCCGTGGTTTCGATGTTTTTGGGTCGCGCTACCGGCAGACCGCTCAAGTCCGCTTGGATTTGCATGAGCAGGTTGTTCTTCACCGCGCCGCCGTCCACTCGGAGCGAGCTTAAACCGATGCGGCTATCCTGCTCCATCGCCCGCACCAACTCCTGCGATTGGAAAGCAATCGACTCCAGCGCCGCCCGGACGAGGTGGGCGCGCGTCGTCCCGCGCGTGAGCCCGCAGATCAAACCCCGGGCTTCCGGATCCCAATACGGCGCGCCCAACCCGACAAAGGCCGGGACCAGGAACACGCCGCCGGCGTCCGGCACTGAGCGGGCCAGCGCCTCCGAATCGGAGGCCTTCTCCAGGATCTTCAACCCGTCCCGCAACCACTGGAGCACGGCTCCCCCGATGAAGACCGAGCCTTCGAGCGCGTAGGAGGGTTGGCCTGCCCCGTCGCAGGCTACCGTGGTGATGAGCCCGTGCGTGGAGCGAATGATCTTTCGGCCGGTCTGCATCAGCAGGAAGCAGCCGGTGCCGTAGGTGTTCTTCGCTTGCCCCGGCCGGACGCAGCCCTGACCGAACAGGGCCGCCTGCTGGTCTCCGGCGATACCGGTGATGGGAATGCCGGCCGGCAGCGGACCTACCCGCGCGGTCACGCCGAATCTTCCGGCGGAGGGAAGCGGCCGCGGCAGCATCTCCTCGGGGATGCCGAACAGCTTCCTCATCCGTTCCGACCACCGTAGGATCTTCAAGTCCAGCAGAAGAGTACGAGAAGCGTTGGTGAAATCGGTGGCGTGCACCCGCCCGCCGGTCAGTTTCCAAAGCAGCCAGCTGTCCGGCGTTCCGAACACCGCCCGGCCCAAGAGGGCCGCGCGCGTAACCGCCGGCGCGTGGCGAATCAGCCAGCCGATTTTCGTCGCGGAGAAATAGGGGTCCAGAACCAGCCCGGTGGTCCGGCGCACCTCCGGTTCATGGGCTTTGAGACTCCGGCAGATCTCCGAGGTTCTCCGGTCCTGCCAGACGATCGCCCGGTGCAGCGGGCGGCCGGTGCGGCGGTCCCAGAGGATCGCCGTTTCCCGCTGGTTGGTGATGCCGATCGCGGCAATCTGGCGGGCGGAAATCCTCCCCCGGTCGAGGGCCTGTGAAATGACTTTGAGCGTGGAATCCCAGATTTCATCCGGGTCATGCTCGACCCATCCGGGCCGGGGATAAAATTGGCGGAGCTCGCGGTAGGATTGTGAGACAACGTGCCCGGCCCGGTTGTAGAGAATCGCCCGGGTGCCGGTGGTTCCCTGATCGATCGCCAGGATGTGGGAGGTCAAACCAGCGATTCGCCCCCGTCGATCACGATCGTTTGCCCGGTGATATGGTCGGCCGCTTTCGACGCCAGGAAGACGATCAAACCTTTCAAATCTTCGGGCTGGCCGGTCCGCCTCAACGGGATCTTCGCCACGTAGGCGTCCAGCGCCTCTTTGGAATCGGCATCCTGGTAACGCTGGGTCATGTCTGTGTTGAAGAAACCGGGCGCGATCGCGTTCACCTGGATGCCGGCCGGCCCCAGTTCGAGCGCGATCACGCGGGTCATCTGGATCACCGCCGCCTTTGTGGCGGCGTAGGCCATGGACTGCTTGTTCGCCTTGAAACCGAGGATGGAAGCAACGTTGATGATCTTCCCGGACTTCTGCTTCAGCATCACCTTCCCCGCCGCCTTGGCCACCAGGTAAGCGCCGGTCAAGTTCACCTTGAGCACCCGGTCCCAGTCTTCTTTTTTTAAGCGGACCAGGTAGGAACCTTCCCATACCCCGGCGTTGTTGACCAGCACGTCAATCCGGCCGAAGGCCTTCAGCGTGGCTTCCATCACCTGCTCCACCTGAGCTTCTTCGCTTACATCGCCGGGAACCGGCACCGCCTTGCGCCCCAACCCTTGGATCTTCTTGGAAACTTCCTCGAGGGAACCGGCGGAGCGGGCATTCAAGGCGAGGTCACAGCCGGCCTCCGCGAGCGCCAGGGCCATCGCCCGCCCCAGACCGCGCGAGGCGCCGGTCACCAACGCCACTTTGCCCGTCAGATCGAAAAGTTTATTCATGATGCTCCACCAAGTAACGTTCGCAGTCGAGCGCTGCCATGCAGCCCCAGCCGGCGGCACTCACCGCTTGTTTGTAGCGGACGTCGTGAATATCCCCGCAGCCGAAGACGCCCGGCACAGAGGTCTCGGTCCCCTTCTTCAACACCAGATATCCTTTTTCATCCAGAGTCACCTGGCCCTGCAGGAAACCGGTGTTCGGCTGGTGCCCGATCGCGACGAAAAACCCATCGCAGGGAAAATCGGTCTCCGCTCCACTCTTCAGATCCTTCAAGCGAACCCCGGTCACCTTCTTCTTCGCCGGGTCGTGAATCTCCATCACCTCGGTGTTCCAGATCCATTGAATCTTCGGGTTCGCGCGGGCCCGCTCCTGCATGATCTTGGAAGCCCGCAGGGACTCGCGGCGATGGATCACGGTCACCTTGGTCGCGAAACGGGTCAGGTAGGTCGCCTCCTCCATTGCGGTGTCGCCGCCCCCGACCACCACCAGCTCCTTCTCTTTAAAGAAGAAACCGTCGCAGGTGGCGCAGGCGGAAACCCCGTAGCCCAGCAGTGCCTTTTCGGAAGGGAGACCCAGGTACTTGGCCGAAGCCCCGGTCGCGACGATCAGCGTCTTGCAGCGGACCGGACCGCTCTCGGTCTCCACGAGGAACGGGCGCTGCCGGACATCCACCTTGACGGCGTCTCCGGAGATGAACCGGGTCCCGAACCGCGCCGCCTGTTTCTTCATCTTTTCCATGAGCTCCGGACCCTGGATGCCTTCCGGGAACCCGGGATAGTTGTCCACCTCGGTAGTGGTCGCAAGCTGGCCGCCGGGGAAGGCGCCTTCGATCAGTAAGGGTTTGAGTTCCGCCCGCGAAGCATAAACCGCGGCAGTGAGGCCGGCGCAACCGGAACCGAGGATAACGACGTTTTCAATTTCGGACATGTTAGAGCCCCGCCCGCAACCTGGCGCTAGCCGCGTTGCGTGCGTCAGGCGGCCAGATCCAAGAAGAGACGACGACGGCGTACTCGCCCCAAGAGTACGC
>JAUSCU010000016.1 GCA_030651065.1 Candidatus Omnitrophota bacterium
GAACGTCGCGAGGCTGCCGGCGGCGCCCGCGTTCCGGACTTCGATCCGGACTTCCCGGTCCATCGGATGCAGAACCGTCCCGCTCTGCGAGGCGGCTTCTTCAATCATCCGCATCGCCTCCGGCGCCTGCGGAGCAATCACCGCCGGAACACCGCGCTTCAGGATGCCGGCCTTCTCCCTCGCGATCTGGGCCAGGGTATTGCCCAGCTTCGGCATATGATCCAAACTGACCGGCGTGATCGCCGTCACCTCCGGCATCACCAAATTCGTGGCGTCGAGCCGGCCTCCCATCCCCACCTCGATGACCGCCGCCTCAACGCCGGCTCTCTCGAAATGAAGGAAGGCGCAGACGGTGACCGCTTCAAAATAAGTCAGGTCCCGCCCCGCCAGCGGCCGCAAGCGCTCCACTGTCGCCTCCAACTCTTGTTCGGAAATCATGATACCGTCCACTTGGATCCGTTCCCGAAAATCCCACAGGTGGGGGGAGGTGTACAGCCCGGTTTTCAGCCCCAAAGCACGGAGGATGGCAGCGGCGAAAGCGCAGGTGGAGCCCTTTCCCTTTGTGCCGGCGACGTGCAGAACGGGGTATTTTCGGTGCGGATTCCCGAGCGCCTCCAGCAACTTCTCCACCCGGTCGAGCGAGAAAGAGCCGGGATACGAGTAGGCCGTGATCTGCTCGTAATTCAGGAATGAATCGAGAAAAGAGAGAGCACTCAATGCTTGAAGTGGCGCTCTCCGGTAAGCAGCATTGGGATGCGGGCCTTGTTGGCCACTTTGATCACCTCCGGATCCTGGATGGACCCGCCCGGCTGGACGATCGCCCGGATGCCGGCCCGGACCGCCGCCTGCGGGCCGTCCGGCTTCGGGAAGAAGCCGTCGCTGGCCAGCACCGCGCCGCGCGCCCGCGGCCCCGCCTTCTTGATGGCAAAGGCCACGCTGTCCACACGGCTGGTGAGCCCCATGCCGATGCCGACCGCCTGCTCATCCTTCGCAAGGACGATCGCGTTGGACTTCACGAACCGGGCCACCGTCCAGGCGAAAATAAGGTCTTTTTTCTGCGATGCGGTTGGCCGCGCTTTCGTTGCCACCCGCCAGCGGCCGGGGCCTTTTCGGATTTCATCCGGCTGCTGCGCGAGCAAGCCGCCGCCGACTTGCTTGAGATCCAGGCACTCGCGGAGCTGCCCGCGCGCGACCTCAACGATTCGGAGATTCTTTTTGACGCGGAGAATCTTCAGCGCCTCCGGCCGGAAACCCGGCGCCACGACGCATTCCAGGAACCCGCTTGCCGCGATCACCCGGGCGGTCACGGCATCCACCGGCCGGTTGAGCCCCACGATCCCGCCGAACGCGGAAAGCGGGTCCCCCGCGAACGCCCGGCGGAACGCTTCGGCCAAGGCGCCGGCGCAAGCGGCGCCGCAGGGGTTGCTGTGCTTGACCACCACCGCGGCCGGTTTCCGGAACGCGAAAACCATTTTGAGGGCGGCATCCAGGTCCAGCAGGTTGTTGAACGACAGCTCCTTGCCATGCAGCTGGCGAGCACCGCCCAGCCCGCCCTGAAGGCCGCCAGCCGCCGGCCATTGATACCAGACCGCGGACTGGTGGGGGTTCTCTCCGTAGCGCAGATCCTGCCGCTTGGAAGCTCCCAGCACGATGCGGTCCGGCCAAGGAAGCTTCTTCGGGAAACGGTGGGCCAGCGTCTGATGGATCACGCTGTCGTAATAGGCGGACTCGGAAAATCCCTCCACCGCCAGGCGGAAGCGGCTCTCTTCCGATAACACCCCTTTTTTCTCGATCTCCGCGATGACCCCGGCATATTGATCCGGCCGGCAGACAATGCCGACCGATTTGAAATTTTTCGCGGCGGAACGGATCAGCGCCACGCCGCCGATGTCAATCTGCTCGATCAGATCCGTCAGCGGCGCGTTCTTCCGGCGGGCGGCCGCCTCAAACGGGTAGAGATTCACAACCACGAGATCAATGGGCTTCAACCTCAATTTCTTCACCTGGCCCAGGTGGTCCCTGTTCCGGCGGTCCGCCAGGATCGCGCCGTGCACTTTAGGATGCAAGGTCTTCACCCGCCCGGAAAGGATCTCCGGGAAGCCGGTGAATTGGGCGATCTCCGTGACCGGGATCCCCTGCTCCCTGAGGAGCTTGGCGGTTCCGCCGGTGGAGAGGATCTCCACCTTCCGGCGGGCGAGCGCCCGCGCCAACGGAATCAGGCCGGTCTTGTCGGAAACGCTGATCAGCGCGCGCCGGATCATGGCCGATCACCCCGAGTTCTGAGCCTGTCGAAGGATCGAAGGGCACGCATCAATTTCCGGGTCACAGGGCCCGGGGTTTTTTCTCCGATCCGGCGGCCGTCCACCTGCCGGACCGGCAAGATTCCCATCAGTACGTTGGTCAGGAATGCCTCCTCCGCGTTGAACAGGTCATGCCGGGTGAAGGGGGTTTCCTTAACGGCGACGCGCATCCGGCGCGCCGCTCGGATCACCCGGCTGCGTGTCACCCCCTCCAAAATCCCAGCCCAAGCCGGCGCGGTGACCAGTTCCCCGCCCCGGATGAAAAACAGATTGCTGACCGTTCCCTCGGTGACATAGCCATGAGGGCCCAGGCGGAGAACCTCTGCCGATTCCGGCGCTTCCATGCGGGCCAGCACACCGCTCAACCTCTCGGAACTCTTCACCTGCGCCCAGCCGGTCTCACCGGCCGGCCAACGGGAAGGAACCGTGCGCAGCGCGATTCCCTCCGAAAGCTGTTTTTCGGAGTAGGGTAGCTCCAGGCTCCGGTGGATCAGGACCCGCGGGGCGCCCCGGCGCCGGACCGCGATCCGGAGGATCCCTTCGCGCAATTCTTTCGCCGAACGGTCCATCTCTTTCCGGGAAGATTTTTCGTCCCAATCCGTAATCCCGACGGTCTTGAGCGAGGCCTGAAGCCGCTGCAGATGTTCCTCCAGATGAAGGACCCGGCCCGACTGCACCCGGCAAGTCTCGAAGACGCCGGAAGCGTCGAATTCCTCCGGAACCGGACTACTGCCTCTCATGCTTCGACAAGCTCAGGATGAACGCCCATCACTTCCAGCAGCGCTTGAGCCTTGTGCAGGGTTTCTTCGTATTCCCGGCCGGGATCGGAATCGGCCACGATCCCGGCGCCGGCCTGCACATGGACTTGGCCTTCCTTTACCACCGCTGTCCGGATCAAGATGTTCAAATCCATCTCCCCGGTATCGCTCAAGTATCCGAGAGAGCCGGTGTAAAAATGGCGGCGGACCGGCTCCAGCTCATCAATCACTTCCAAGCAGCGGATCTTGGGACACCCGCTGATCGTCCCGCCGGGGAAGAGGGCCGCCATCAACTCCCGGAAACCGGTTCCCGTCTTCAGCCGACCCTGCACGTTGGAGACGATGTGGACGACGTGCGAATATTCCTCCAGCCCCATCAAGTCATCCACCCGCACCGTGTCGTACCGGCAGACCCTCCCTAAGTCGTTGCGCTCCAGATCCACCAGCATCAGGTGCTCCGCTCTTTCCTTCTCGTTGAGCAGCAGCTCCCGCCGCAGCCGGGCAGTTTCCACCGCGGTGGCGCCCTTGGGCCGGGTGCCCGCAATCGGGCGGGTCTGGGCCCGGTCCCCCCGCACGCGAATGAGCCGTTCGGGAGAGGCGGAAACGATCTGGAAGGAGCCAAAATCCGCGAACGCGGCAAAGGGAGAGGGATTGATCTCCGTCAGGCGACGGTAAAGGGACCACGGCTCTTCCCGGAGCGGAGCGGAAAATCGTTGAGAGAGATTGGCCTGATAGATGTCCCCCGCGGCGATGAACTCCTTAGCGCGGCGCACCATCGCTTCGAAACTTTCACGGGTATGAGTGGAGGTCAATCCGGCCGCGGGTGACGCCGGAGGGAGACCCCTCCGCCCCGCAGGCCGGCGAAGACGTTCCAGCAGACGATCAATTTCTGCGACCGCCTCGTCGTACGTCGGCCGCAGCGCGATCACCCAGAGCTTCTCTTCCTGATGATCCAGCACGATCGCCTCATCGAAGAACAGGAAGGCCAGATCCGGCAGATGCAGGTCATCTTCGGCCCGGGAAGGAAGCTGCTCGAGCAGTTTGGAGGCTTCGAACCCGATCACGCCGACGGCCCCGCCGACAAACGGAGGGAATCCCGGAATCCGGACCGCCCGCCGGCTCGCAAGTTTCTTCTCCAAAGCGGAAAACGGATCGCCGCCGCTGCCGCGAGCAATCAGCGAACCAGACGGCTCGCCGGCGATCACGCTGTAACGGCCGGTGACCGGATGGAGGCGGGCCGATTCAAGCAAAACACAGGGAGAAGAAAAGGAGGCTGCTTCAAACAGGGACCGGGCGTCGGACTCCAGCGGAAGAACCGCGGCAACGGGGACCCGGAATCCGGAACGGGAGAGTTTCTTGAATTCTTTCAGCGAGGGGGTGAGCTTCACCCGCTTATTTTAGCACTACCCGGCCTTTAGACGCTGAAGCGGAAGTGGGCGATGTCCCCGTCTTTCATGACGTACTCTTTGCCCTCCAGCCGGAACTTGCCCTGCTCCTTGGCTTGGGCTTCTCCGCCGCAGGCGATGAAATCCTCATAGCCCGTGATCTCCGCCCGGATGAACCCCTTTTGGATGTCGCTGTGGATCTTGCCGGCCGCTTCGGGGGCCTTGGCACTGCCGCGGACGGTCCAGGAGCGGTTCTCTTCCGGCCCAACGGTGAAGAAGGTGATCAGCCCCAACAGCTCGTAGCCGGCCCGGATCAAGCGGCTGAGGCCCGGCTCCTTGAGGCCCACGGCCGCCAGGAATTCTGAGCGCTCCTCCTCCGTCTCCAGAGCCGCGATCTGCGCCTCGATCACTCCGCAGATTAGGACGACGACCGCCCCTTCCGCCTTGGCGATCTCCCGGACCGCTTTCACCGCCGCGGATTCCTCCCCCGTGGCCTCTTTTTCCGACACGTTGGCGACGTAGAGGACCGGCTTCGCGGTGAGCAAATTTAAGGTCTTGACCAGCTCTTTCGCCTCGGCGGAGAGCCCGGTCACCGACCGGGCGGCTTTCCCCTCGTTGAGCGCCTTGAGAACCGGCTGGTAGGCCTGCATCGCGGCCACCGCCTTCTTATCTCCGGCCTTGGCGAGCCGCTCGATCCGGTTGACCGCCGCGTGGACTACACTCAAGTCCCGGATCGCCAGTTCTGTGTCGATGATCTCGATGTCCCTCTTCGGGTCCACCGAGCCGGAGACGTGCACCACCTCCGGGTCTTCAAAACAGCGGACCACATGGGCGATCGCCTCCACCTCCGCGATGTGGCCCAGGAACTGGTTACCGAGCCCCTCCCCCTCGCTGGCCCCCTTGACCAGGCCGGCGATATCCACGAACTGCATCGTGGTGTGGACCACCTTCTTGGTGGGAACGAGCTGGGCGAGCTTGTCCAAACGGGGGTCCGGCACCGGAACGATGCCGACGTTGGGGTCAATCGTGCAGAAGGGGTAGTTGGCGGCGGCCACGTTAGATCGCGTCAACGCGTTGAACAGCGTGGATTTTCCCACATTGGGGAGCCCGACGATCCCGCAGCTAAATCCCATAGTTCAAGAGTGTATCACGCCGAAAGTGAAGCGGGCCCGGCAAGATCGCCGGGCCCGGTAGTGGAGAGAAATTTCAGCGGCGGTTACGGAATATAGTCCGGGATCGGCTCGCCCAGATGCAGCCCGTTTCCGTTGGCCTTATGGCCGTTGCCGTTCTTGCCTGCTCCGGCCATGGCCGGGATCATTTCTGGCGCTCCCGCCCCTGGTTCGTAGTACGTGTAGATCTTGCCCTCGAAGTTGCGCAGCGTGACCACCCCTTCCTTCGTGGAGACCACGTAGTTGGGGGAGAGCGGGATCTTTCCGCCGCCTCCAGGCCCGTCAACCACGTAGGTCGGCACGGCGTAGCCGCTGGTGTGGCCCCGCAGCGCTTGCATGATCTCGAGCCCCTTGTTCACCGCGGTCCGGAAATGCGTGATCCCCTGCGCCATGTCGCACTGGTAGATGTAGTAGGGGCGCACGCGGGCCTTCAGAAGCTCGTGCATCAGCTTCTTCATGATCTCCGGTTCGTCGTTGACCCCTTTGAGCAGCACCGTCTGGGAACCCAACGGCACGCCGCTCTCCGCCAGCATGTCCATGGCCTGCTTGACGCGCGGGCTCACCTCCTTCGGGTGGCAGAAATGGAGGCTCATCCAAATCGGCTTGTATTTCTTGAGCACCTCGCAGAACTCCGGAGTCACCCGCTGCGGCATCGTCACCGGCGTGCGGGACCCGATCCGGATGAACTCCAGGTGCGGGATCTCCCGCAGCCGGGCCAGCACTTGGCCCAGCCGGACGTCGGTCATCATCAGCGGGTCACCGCCGGAGATCAGAACGTCCCGGACTTCCGTGTGTTTGCGCAGGTACTCGAACGTCCCCTCGTAGGCGCTCATCAGGCCATGGTTCTCCCCGACGAGCCGCCGGCGCGTGCAGTGCCGGCAGTACATGGCGCACTGCTCGGTGACGAGGAACAGCACCCGGTCCGGGTAGCGGTGCACGAGCCCCGGCACCGGCATGTCGGTGTCCTCGCCGCAGGGGTCCCGCATATCATGGGGACCGATGCTGAACTCCTCCATCCGGGGAACACCCTGCTGGCGGATCGGGCACTTCGGATCTTCGCGATCCATCAGCGCGGCCCAGTAGGGCGGGATCGCCATGACCAAGCGCCCCTGTTTTTTCGCGCATGCTTCTTCTTCGTCCGGCGTCAGCGAGATCACCTGCCGCAATTGGTCCACGGTGTAGATGCGGTTCCTAAGCTGCCAGTGCCAATCCTCCCAGTCTTCCGGAGAGACATTGCTCCAGAGCGGGATTCGGCGGTAACTATCGTCCAAGGTTTTCCTCCTTCGGAACTTTTTTCCGGGCAAGAGCCGGGTGTCCCTTCCCTTGTTCCCCGGAGCCGGGGAGGGCTCCACTGGGGGGGACCGAGGGGTTCGGGACGATCGGGTGTGATGAAGGAATGGATGAAAGGGCCGCCTGTCGTTTGGCCGGCCTCTGGAACGCGCGCTCTACCGCCAAATCAATCAGGCGGTGGATGAACGCCTCGTACGACATGCCCGCCGCGCGCGCCATGATGGGTAAGTTCGATTCCTCCGGATCCATGCCGGGCAGCGGGTTTACCTCGAGAACATAAGGGATGCCATCGGGGCTCAAGCGGATGTCCACGCGGGCCACATCGCGGACTCCAAGCGCGCAGGCCGCTTTCCAGGCAACCGATTGGACCGCCTGCGTCACCGCCGGGTCCAGCCGGGCCGGGCACCAAAAGCGGGGCGTCAGCTTCTGCTGCTTGTCGCCCTGGTACTCCTTCATGCGCCAGGAATAGAAGAACTCCCCGGAGCCCTTGCATTCGCTGAAATCAACCTCCAGCACCGGCAGGATATGGTCCGCCCCCAGGATGCCGACCGTGAGCTCGGTCCCCTCAATGTATTCCTCAACAAGGGCCTCGGGACCATAGGTCTCCAGCACGTGCCGGACCTGCGCGCGCAGCGCCGGCTCATCGGCGACCACGCTGGAAGCGTTGATCCCCTTGCCGGAACCTTCGGTGTTGGGCTTGACGATCAGCGGGATCTTCAACCGGGAATCCAGCGGCTCGTCCGCGTGGCGGAACAGTTGGAAGTTTGGGGTGGGAATGCCGTGGAACCGGAAGATCTGTTTGGATTTGGCTTTGTCGAGTGAGAGGGCCAGCGCCAGCACGCCGGAGCCGGTGTAAGGGACCCCCATCAGCTCCAGCAGAGCCGGCACGCGCGCTTCCCGGGCGTCCCCCTCGAACCCCTCGGCGATATTAAAGGCCAAGTCCACAGGAGTTTGCGCGAGCCACACGGCCAAATTCCGGTCGGCCTCCACGGGAAACACCGTGTGCCCCGCGGAGCGGATCGCTTCCGCGATGGCATTCACCGTTTTCTGGCTGTCGCATTCGGAATAGTAGTCGGCGGGCCGCGCCGCATCCTTGGTGGGCGGCTTCATATTGCAGATCAGGGCGATCTTCACGCGTGCACCGCCACCAAACCATGGCGCTCCAGCGCCGTCTTGAGGAGCTTGCGGATCATGTCGCCATAGGTTAGCCCGAGATGCCCGGCCAGGATCCCGAAGACATCCTCCGTCGATAGAGACGGCAACGGGTTGATCTCCAGCACGTAGGGGTTGCCGGCTTCATCCACGCGGAAATCCACGCGGCCGAAGTCGCGGCATTCCACGGCCTTAAACGTGCGGACCGCCAGCTCTTTCAGCTTCCGGTCCAGCCCGGGCTCGATGCCGGCCGGCACGATGTACTTGGCCCCTTCGGCGATGCGGGAAAAGTGGTAGAAGAGATCCCCGAGCTCGTTTTTCCCGTCGATCTGGATCCGCACCACCGGCAGCGCCTCCGGCGGATCGTTGCCGATCACCGCCACCGTGAACTCGTTCCCGCGGATGAACTCCTCAACCAGCACCGGCTGGCGGTAAGTCCGGATCACCCAGGCCGCCTGCTCGCGTAATTCTTCCGGGCTGCGGACCACCGACTTTTCGGTGAGTCCTTTGCTGGAGCCTTCGAAGCGGGGCTTGACGATCAGAGGAAAGGAGAGGTCATTCGGCAGCGGGTCTTCCGCGCGGTGGATCTCGAAAAAACGGGGTGTTGGGATCCCCTCGCTGATGAGCACCTTCTTCGTCATCAGCTTGTCCAACGTCAGCGCCTGCGTCAGACCGTCGGAGCCGGAGAAGGGGATGCCCCGCATCTCCAGCAGAATGGGAACCTGGGCTTCACGGTTGCGTCCCTGGCTCCCCTCGGCAATGTTGAACACCAGGTCCACCCGCAGATCATCCAGCATCCGGATCAGGTTGCCCACATGGCCGATGCGGACGACCCGATGGCCGGCGGCTTCAATGGACTCCGCCATGATCCCGACGGTGTCGGGATGGTCGAATTCCGCGTTCGCATCCTTCGGGTCGCCCTCCTTGAAGACGTACTCCGTCTTCAAATCATAGGTCATCCCGATGATCATCGCGCCGCCCGGAACGGGAAAAAAAGAGGGGACCCTTTGAGCGGTTCCCCTCTTCCACGCGCTTTCTTCAATTGTAAAAGAGAGTGACTACCTCCCCCCGTTCAGCCGGTTGACGAAATCCTGGACCGCCTTCCCTGCCAGATCCTTGCAGCCCAGGCCAAACGCCAGCGCCGCGCCGAACGCGAACGCCATGACCACCGTGTTGAATGTCGTCTGGATAATCATGGAGCTCAAAAACTTCTCCAGGGCCACCGCCGAGGCAAAGATAACCACCACCATCCGCGCGATCTGGCCCAGCGCCTTCGCCTGGCCCACGCCGGCGTTGGCCGCCGCGGTCTGCACCACCCCGCTGACCAGCGTAGCGGAGAAAAGCCCGAGGATCAGCACCAGGATACCGGCAATCACTTGAGGCACGTAAGCCAGAATCCGCTCCAGCAGCTCCGCCGCGACCGTCATGCCCAGCAGGTCCAGCGACGCCAGCAGGAACGCCAGCATGATCAGCCAATAAACGAAGATCCCCACCAACTCCGAGAGGTTCACCTTCACCTCGCCGCGCCGCAGGAAATCATTGATGTGGATCTTCTCGGCCAAATCGTCGAACGAAACCATCTTCAGCGCTTTGACGATAGCCCATCTTGCCGACCGGGCGATCAACCATCCGGCCAGAAAAACCAAAAAGGCGAAGATCACCCGCGGGAGAGAATCCCCCACACGCATGAACATCGCCCGTACAGAATCCCTAGCTGCTTGGAACATTAAGTTCATCAACGCCTCCTTCTGTGTCTGGCTTGTGAACCTCGTCGGAAGAATAGCACCGGACGCGGTTTGTGTCAAGTGTGATACAATTCTTGCCATTCAACATGTCCACGCTCGTCTTGATCCGCCACGGACAATCCCAATGGAACCTCGAGAACCGGTTCACCGGCTGGGTGGATGTTCCGCTCACGGAAAACGGCCGGGCGGAGGCGCGCTGGGCCGGAAAATCGCTGAAGGGGCTGACGGTTCGCTTCGATGTGGCCTACACCTCGGTGCTGTCCCGCGCGATTGAGACGCTTTCCATCGTCCAATCAGAGTTGGGGCAACAAAAGATCCCGGTCTTCCAAAACCAGGCGCTTAATGAGCGGCATTACGGGGACCTGCAGGGTTTGAACAAGGACGAGACGAGGAAGAAGTTCGGCGACGAGCAGGTGAAGCTGTGGCGGCGCAGCTACGACACGGCCCCGCCGGGTGGGGAATCCCTCAAGGACACCGCGGCAAGGACTCTTCCCTACTTTGAATCCCGCATCCTTCCGGATCTTAAAGCCGGCAAGAATGTGCTGGTGGCCGCGCACGGAAACTCGCTGCGCTCGATCGTGATGTTCCTGGACAAGCTCACCCAAGAGCAGGTCCTGGCGCTGGAAATCGCCACCGGCGTCCCGATCCTGTACGAGATCGCGGGTGACGGCTCGGTGCAGTCGAAGAAGATCCTGGAACCGGTTAAAACTTAAGGCGCCTGCTCGGCGTAGCGGTAGACGTGCTGCGCCAGCCGCGCGATGAACCGCTTGGCAGGCTGGCTCGTTCCCTTCCCCTTGCGCTGCGTGAGCACGCAGATCAGCAAGTCCCCCTTGCGAGTGAAGATGATCCCGGCGTCGTGGCAGACCCCGCGCTCTAAACCCGTCTTGTGGGCAACCGGAACACCTTCCGGCAACAACGCTGGGATCCGGTCGTGCAAATGCTGGCGCCTCAGCAGGTCCAAACCAGCCCTCGAGGTTTGCGGGCTCACCCCCTCCACCCGGTACAGCTTGCGCAGCACCCGGGCCATGTCCTGGGCCGTGGTGGTGTTCTCGACCCCTTTCTTACGCTGCGAGAAGTCCATCATGGGCCGGGCCAGCCGCGTGCCGCTCAAGCCCATCTGCTGGAAATGCCGGTTGTAATAGTTCATCCCGAGGCGGGACATCAGCACGTTGGTCGCCGTGTTGTCGCTCTGCGTGATCATCCAGTCGATCAGCTTCGAAACGCGGACTTCTCTCCTGCCCGGCATCGCTTTGAGCACTCCGGAGCCGGAGACCTTGTCAGCGGGGCGAACCACCACGGTGGAATTCAAGTCCAGCTTTCCCTCCGTCGCGGCCTGGAAGCAGGCGGTCATCATCGGCACCTTGATCACGCTGGCGGCTGGGAACGGGCGGGAAGGCTGGTGGACTAAAACGCGTCCGGTGCGCAGGTCTTCGACCACCACGCCGGCTTGGCCATTAAAGCTCCGGATTTCCGTGTTCAAGTTCCGCTTCAGCTTATTCCAGCCGGCTTCCCGCTTGAGCGACACGGCCTTCCGGCGCTCCGCGATCCGGACCCTCTCCTGCTTCTGGTGGGCCATCGCCCCGCCGGCGGTGAACGCCACACCGACCAGCAGCGCCAGCATCATCCATTTCTTCAGCATGGCATTTGGCGGGCGAGACAGTAGAGGTATTGCTGCGCCCAGCCGCAGTAAGGGCCGAAATGTTTGCGCGCGAACTCGCGGATCTTTTTGTCGCTGACTTTTCGGCGGCGGAAGTACCAACCCCGCATCGCGCGGCCTATCCAGACGTCCACCGGGAAGGCGGCGCCGCGGCCGTAGGCGAACAGCATCACGCATTCCACCACTTTTTCCCCGATCCCCGGCAGAGTGAGCAGCGCCCGCCGAAGCCCCTCGTCTTCCAGCGCGCGCAGACGCTCCAGATCCATCCGGGTGGAAGCAACCGCTTGCGCCATCGCTTTGAGGTAGGGCGCCCGGTATCCCAGCCCGCAATTCCTCAGCACCCGCTCACTCACCTTCGCCAACACCTCCGGCCGGGGGAACGGATTCAAGCCGAGCCTGCGAGAAGGGAGCGCGAGTGAATCCCCACCCCGAGGGGAGGCGAAGCGGCATGAAAGCTGATCCAGCATGCCGGTCAGGCGGGGGATGTTGTTGTACGCGGAGAGCATGAAGGAAGCCGCGCATTCCCAGGGGTCCTGCCGGATCACCCGCAGACCGGGATACCTCCGCAGCGCTTCGTGGATAGCGGGGTCCACATCAAATTCCCCGGTGACGGCAGGCAAGTCTGTCTCGAGGGAGAAAAACCGGTGAGCGGCCTCTCCGGAAACTCCCCGGAAGAGGAGCCGGTCTCCCTCCTGCGAAACCCGCGCGAAGGAACCGTCAATCCAGCCTCCGAACGAACCCCCTCCGAGATCAGCCCAGCGGAACACTTGACCGGACCGGAGCGTCAGAGCAAGATCAAAATCAGATTTTTGGAAGGACGATGCTCTGCTGCTTCTGGTACTTGCCTTTACGGTCTCCATACGAAACCTCACAAGCCTCCTCAGAGGCGAAGAAGAGGACCTGCGCGATCCCCTCGTTGGCGTAGATCTTGGCCGGCAGCGGCGTAGTATTGGAAATCTCCAGCACCGCGTACCCTTCCCATTCCGGCTCGAAGGGAGTGACGTTCACGATGATCCCGCAGCGGGCATACGTGCTCTTGCCGACACAGACCGTGACGACGTTCCGGGGGATCCGGAAATATTCCACGGTCCGGGCCAGCGCGAAGGAGTTGGGCGGGATGACGCATTCTTTCGCGTTGATGTCCACGAAGGATTTGGGATCGAACTTCTTCGGGTCCACCAGAGTGTTATAGACGTCGGTGAAGACCTTGAACTCCTCCGTCACACGGATGTCGTATCCCATCGAGGAGAGTCCCCAGGAGATCACGCCGTTGGAGTTCAGGTGGTCTGAGAAGGGCTCGATCATCTTGTACTGTTCGCAGTAGGCTTTGATCTCCCGGTCGATCAACAGCTTGCCGCCGGCGATTGTTTTTGTTTTCTGTTCCATTATTTTCCCCCCAATGCTTCACGCACGAACTGGCTCACCTTGCCGCCGTCGGCGCGTCCGGCTACCTTTGGCAGGACCGCCTTCATCACGGCCCCCATCCCCTGCGGGCCGCTGGCCCCCGCTTCCTTGACGGCGGCCTGGATGATGGCTTTGAGCTCTTCATCCGGCATCTGAGCCGGAAGATAAGCTTTGAGGATTGCCGCTTCCTTCCGCTCCTTCTCCGCCAGTTCAGGGCGGTTGCCTTTGGTATAGGCCTCCACCGACTCCTCCCGTTGCTTGATTAATTTAGCGATGACGTCGATGACCTCGGCATCCTCCAGGTTGGCCTTTCCCTTGGCGATCGCCGCGTTGGAAGAGGCCGCTTTGAGCAGCCTTAAACAGGAGACTTTCAGCTCCTCCCGCCCCTTCATCGCCCCTTTCAGGTCTTCGTCAACTTTCGCCAGCAGCGGCATCCGCGATCCTCCTTTTACGGGAGAAGAATGAAACCAACAGGGCCAGAACAACCGACACGATGTACAGGGCGGCCAATGGGCCGGCCAGCAAGAGCTGCGTGAAGATGTCGGGCGTCGGGGTGAGCACCGCCGCTGTGATCAGGATCGCCACCAGCGCCAGCTTCCAATGCCGCAGCAGCGTGGCCGGCCGGACCAGGCCGGCCGCTGCCAGGCAAAAGACCGCCAGCGGCAGCTGGAAGATGAGCCCGCAGCCGGCAATCAGCCAGCAGGCGAACCCGACGGTGTTGCCGACCGTCAGCATCGGCGTCATCACATCTCCGCCGAACGAAAGGAGGATCTTGAGCGCCGATGGAAGCAGCCACTTCCATCCGAACCAGGCTCCCGCCAGGAACAACCCGGCGCTCGCCGGCAAGAACGCCAGCACCCATCCTCTCCCGCGGACCGGCAGGGCCGGACGAAAGAACCCCCACACTTCCCATGCCAGCAAAGGGCAGCCCAAGAGCAGCCCGCCCAGGAACGCCGCTTTCAGATGGACCATAAACGGCTCGGTGGGGCTTAAGAAAACAACTTGGCCGACGGGGCGGATCAGGATCTTCAGGATCTGCGGGGCCACCCGCCAGGCAACGGCCATCCCCACACCGGCCCAGAGGAAGCAGCGCAGAAGCCTCCAACGCAGCTCCTCCAAATGAACCAGAAACGGCTGGCGCTCTTCAAGCGGAACAACAACTCCGTCTTCAGTCCGGCTTGCTGCCGTCGTCACCTTGCTTCAGGCTCTTTTTGAATTCCTGGACCGCCTTGCCGATCTGCCGCGCGATTTCCGGCAGCCGTCCCGCCCCAAACAGGAGCAGGCAAACGAAGAGGATCAGGATGAGTTCAGGCCAACCGATGTTTAGCATGGGCTCAGTATATCACCGGGCTTTCCAGGCGACCACGCCGATGAAGGCGATCTCCGCCAGGAAATAGGAAATCAGCAGCGGGGGGAACGGCTTGGCATTGCCGCCGGCGTAGCTGTGGAGCCCAACCAGGTAGAAGCTAACGCCGTAGTAGGTCATCAACAGAAGGAAAAAGCCGGCGATCGTGCCGAGCGCCATGCCCGGCCCTTTCAACCAGCCGACCATCCGGCCGTGCAGCAGAGCCAGGAACCAGAGCAGCGTGATGAGGGCCCAGGTCTCTTTTGGATCCCAGCCCCAGTAACGCCCCCAGGAAGCGTTCGCCCAGACCGCCCCCAACATGATGCCGGACGCCAGCATCACCACGCCAACCTGGATAGACCGGTACAGAAAGAGGTCCAGGGAAGGCAGCGACGGGTGCTTTTTCCCACCCTTTAGATAGAAGATGCCGTACAGGTGGGCGAGCACCACGGCCAGCGTGATCGGGGCGTAGCTTCCGACGACCATCAGCACGTGGATGGTCAGCCACAGGTTGCTGCGCAGGACCGCCACCACCGGCGAGATGCTGGAATCAAGCGGCAGGTGGTCCGCCAGCAGCAGCAGGATCGAGGCCAGCAGGGCGGCAGAAAAAGCAAACAGCCCTGAGCGGTAGATCCGCTCGAAGACCAGCGCCAGGACCACCGAGACAAACGGCAGCCAGAGCATCGTCTCGTAGAAGTTGGAAACCGGCGGCCTGCCGCCCAACACCACGCGCGCGATAATCCCGGCGGCATGAACCATCAGAGCCAGAGCGAAAAAGGACCCGCCGGCCAGCAGAAAAATCCGCCGGCGGCCCAGATAAAAAACCATCAAGAGAACAGCCGCCGCCAGGTAGAGGAATCGCGCGACACGGAACGGTTCTGCCCGGTTGTAAAAAACCTCGGCTTCCATCCGCCAGCGGGCGGGAGTATTCGAGGAAGGGCCGGCCTGAAGCGCTTGTTCCAGGCGGCCGACCTGCCAGACCTGCTCGCCCGGCGGAGGGGGAAGCAACCGCAGCTCCTGGCTGATCAGCCCGTGGAACGTGACGAACCGGTCGTACAGCTCCATCGTCTCATTCTCCAGCATCGTAAGCTTCTCGGAGCGCTGCTGTTTCTCGACAATGGCCGGGAGCAGCCGCATCAGCTTCTTGGTAGAAATGAGATCGCTGTAGGAGATGTGCGTGGTTTTACGGCCGAGCCCGACCTTCTCCCGCAACGGCCCGAACGGAACCGACAGCAGCGGTTCCTCCTGCCACCGGTCCGGCTCCGACAGGATGGAGAGCAGGGTCTCCAGCGGGTCCTGGCCTTTCCACCGGGGGCTGCCAGTCAGCCGGTCCACCGTTTCCCGCGCGAAGCTGTCCAGAGGCTTCACGCGGCCGTTGTGCTGGACGGGCAAGTGCCGCGCCGTCTCCACCCTCTCCGGCGAAACAACCGTCTCGGCCCGAACCGGAGAAGCCGCGGCCGCCAGGAGGAAGAAGATCGCCGCCATCCTCGCCTTGGAAGTGAACAACGTGATCACGCCGGCCACGACGATCAGGAAACCGGCGTACACCAACGGGACACCGGGGTCCTTTCGGACCGACAGGACGGTGGTTTCTACCGGGCCCGGGACGTAACTGGACTGGAACAGGCTGTAGCCCCGGTGTTTGAGCGGGTTGTTCATGCTGATCTTTTTCTTAAAGGAGATTCCCCGTTGCGGGTCGTTCAACTCCACGTCGCTCTCGAAAGCGGCCGCCATCTCCGTGCCCGGATAGTCGATCTTCCGGAAATCCAGCAGCTTCACCGAGAACGGAAGTTCCCGGACCGCGGGGCGGTACTCCGCCACAATTGGATGTTGGCCAATGGAAAGACTCGCCGATTCGCGGAGGCCCAGCCAAGCCTGGGCCGTCTTGTCCCCTTGCCGGGCGACCAAGTGCAGCGCCTCGGAGCGGATCTCGTTGTCCCGGTTGACAAAAGACTCTTCCAATCGGGCATTGGGATAAAACTCCGAAACCTGGAACTGGTAGCCCAGCGATGGATGCGCGTAGCTCCGGCCGATTTCAACCGGGTCGATCCGCGTCCGTTTTTGATCGGCGGTGGTCAAAAGGGCGCTTAGGCGGCCGGCCGACCGGATCAGGGCGATTGAATCCGGCGGGAGCGCCTCGCCAGTGTCTCGGGAATAGGCCACGCGGGAGGGGATCTTTGGCCGGCGGCCGTGCATCTCGGCGAAGTCCGGATGGAGCGCGAACAGCAGGTGCGCGTCGGTCCCTTCCGGGCCCGTCAGCGTGAAAGCAACCGCCGGGTTGTTCGGCTGGTCGGAACGGTTGACCGCCCCTTTCCCTTCGATCGCGAAATCGTGGAAATACCCTTTGAAGCGGATCCGGTAGGGGGTTCCTTCAATCAGCATCGGCCGGTCCATGCGGGCCGGCACCGGGATCTCCCGGCGGATCCCCAGCTCCTGGAATTCCACCGTCACGATGCCGCGCTCCTGCCGGCCCGTTTTTTTCTTTCCGAGCAGCTGTTCCAGTTCCTGCCGCGAATCCGGCTCGAAGAAGAGCACGTGCGCATCCCCCCAGCGGGCCCCGAACCGGTCGGGATCCCGGGCGAACAGCCAGATGTCATCTTCCCGGCCCTCGTGCGAGAGGACCAGCCGCACCGCGGGGTTCTCCCGGTCCCCCTGATCGCTGACCCCCTCGCTGCGCTCCGCGTTGGGGTAGTAGCGGTCCACCACCACCTGCAGGGACCCCTGTTCCAGGGGAACTTCAAACAGCGCGTGCGGCGCGTGGTCCCAGGCGGTCGTCTCAAAGCGGGTAGCGAACTCCCGGTGAACGCCCGGGTTAGGCTGGTGGATCACCAGCACGTTGCGGTCCATTTGGAGGATATCGTTCGACTCCCCTTCCGGGATGATCAGCTGCCCCTCCACCCCGAGCCGGCCGCCGAGGATTCCCCCGGTCAGGATCATGATGATCCCCAGGTGGGCCAGTAAGAACGGGAGGTGCTTTCGCTTCCAGGGGAACCGGAGGAAAGCGGCCGTCGCCAGATTGACCGCCAGGAAACCGAGGATCGCCTGGAACCACCAAGCCTGGTAGACAAAGCGCTGCACCGACGCGGTCCCAAAGCGGGTCTCATAGATCGTCCCCCAGGCGAGGACGCCCGCGATGGTGATCAGCAAAGTAACGGCGACCCTGAGGGAGCCGAGTAAACGGAACGGACGGATCATGGGAGGGAAGTGCCTATTCTACGCTTCGGCCAGGATGCGGGCAAGTCACCGCCGCGCAGGGGCACTCTTCAAGATGCCTTCCCTCCCGTTTCCGCTCGGCAATATTCGTCAGGAGAGCAACCACGCCGCACGCCAGCAGCGCGGAGATGATCACAATCAGAAGGGCGCGCTTAGGGTGCATGGCCTACCGTGGTGTGGCACTCGGCACAGTGGACGTCGTCAGTGACTTTGATTGGATGCTCCTCCATCTTGGTGATCTGCTCTCCATGGCAGCGGACGCAGTTGTCCCTCAGCCGGGCGCGATTGGCCGGTTGGATTTCGATCGGCATTTTGTAATTCCCCAGCGTGAACTTGACCGAATGGTTCCAGCCGTTCTCCGCCTTCGCCAGCCACTTCGCAGGGAAGTTGTGCGGAACGTGGCAGTCGTTGCAGGAGGCCACGTTGTGATGGCTGCCTTTCGTCCAGGAGTTGTAATTGCCTCTCATAACGTGGCAATTCAAGCAGGCCTTCGGGTCATTGCTTAGGTAGGAAAGGCCTTCGGCGTATTGGAACGTGTAGGCCCCCAATCCCAGAAGAACGCCCACGCTGACCCACGCGAGAATTTCCAGCCGGTTGCCGGGTTTCTTCATGCTCAAAACTTCTTGGAGGCCTCCACCAGGATCAGGTGGGCATCGTAATCGCCCGTCTCGGCGTTCGAGTTGGCCTGGTAGCGATAGAAGCCGTATTCGGCCGAGACGGAGGTATCCTCCCCCAGCGCGCGGGTCATTTTGGCGGTCAGTTCCGCCTGCTGTGAATCCACCCCCAAGGGCAAACCGGCATCTGAAAAATCATTGAAGTTGTCGGCCCGGGTGTATTGCGCCGCTCCGGTGAAGGTGACTTGGGGCGTCAGGACCCAATCGGCGCTCAACAGCCAGGTGCTCACGTCCGCGTTGAAGGTGGGGGCGCCGCCGGTGACCGCGTAACGGGCCGGCGTGGTGACCGACGCCCTCTGCAGGGAAAAGGAGGTGGTGGTGAGCAGCGTTTCGGTCGGCTGCCAGGAGAGATCAGCCGTGACCACGTGTGAAAACATCCCGGTTTTGACGACGGCCTCCGCTTCGGCCCGGGTGGCGAAATCATCGTCCCGCAGCTGGTAACGCAGGGAAGGACGCAGCCAGGGTTTCGGCTTGAACGCCAGCCGGGTGGACCATTCGGACGTGTCCACCCGCTGCCCATCAAAGAAAGCGGAGCGGGCCGTCGTTCCGGTCGAGTCGGTTTCCCTCTGGTCGTCATAGTCGTTGTTGTTCCGGCGGTAACTGACTTGCGAGGTTACCGTGACCCACGAACAGGGAGCGGTCTGCCCCCCCATCGCGGCGTGGAACCGGTCCACATCCGCGACTGTGAACCGGTTGAAGGTCTCGCCCGCGTTGGGCCCGAGCAGGTCCTTCCGGTCTTCATTCACCCGCACCCGCGCCTGCTCCAGCTCCACCTCGGTGTAGAGGGCCGTGCGCGGCAGGCCGGTGAAGCGCAAAGACAGGCCCTCTCCCAATCGGGCCGCCCGGTTCTCGTTCAAGCTCGCGACGCTCTGGTCGATCACGCCATTGGGAGTACTGCCTCCGGCCGAATTGGGAGAGGCGTCCGCCGGGTAACTAGAGTTCGACTCCCGCCGGATCACCTCCGCTTTGAGACGGGTGATCACCGAAAACCATTTCCAGGGGGCGGCGGTGAAGCTGTTGACCCAGGTGTGGGCGTCGTAGTCGTTGTCCGCCCGGGCGTTCCGGATCTGCTTGGGATTGGAGAAGTTGGTGGCGACACCGGCCTCGTTGGTCTCAATGATCGTCTCGAACTCCCGGTTGTCCATGTGGGCGAACCGGTAGCCGGCGGAGAAAAAGAGCTTCTCGTTCAGGAAATCCCGCTGGGCGTTCAGCGTGGTGGTCATCAGGTCTGATTCCGGCTGCTGGTCCTGGCGGCGGATCTTCTTGTCGGAGGCCGTCGCGGTGGTGGAGAGGTTCCGCTCCTCCCGCAGGAGCTCGGAGCGCGTGAACTCCCATTCCTGCTTCGCCTCCACGGCGAATCCGCCGATTTCATGGCCGGCCTTCACCGCAAAGTGATCCGTTTTTTCGTCCACATCCTGCC
>JAUSCU010000063.1 GCA_030651065.1 Candidatus Omnitrophota bacterium
GAGAATATGCAGTCGCCCGGCCTGGACGGCGAGGCCGCGGTGCTCGCGAAGATTCTCGGGGACGAGTTTCAAGGCAACATGCGCGACTGGGTGGTGATGAACGCCGCCATGATTCTCTACGTCGGCGGCAAGGCCTCCTCCATCCGAGATGCGGTTGCGCTCGCCCAGGGAACCCTCGCCTCCGGCGCCGCGAAGAAGAAACTGGAGGAACTGTCCCGGTAACGACCTGGGAAATTGACACCCTTTCAGGCCCCATGATAGTTTGATACAGATTTTGAGGGCTTCACGAAGCTATGGACACCCAAGACCTTAAAGACATCCTCGGCAAGCTGAAGTATACCGACGACGCCAAGGTCGTCCAGCAGGTCACCGAGCACCTCAAGGCCGTCAAGCGGCGCATGGCCTCCGTTCGCCGCAAGCTGGTCGTGATGAGCGGCAAGGGCGGCGTCGGCAAGAGCATGACGACGGTGAACCTCGCGCTGGCGTTCGCGCGGCAGGGCCACAAGGTCGGCGTGCTGGACGTGGACCTCAACGGCCCCTGCGTGCCCCAGATGCTCGGCATGCGCGGCCAGCGCTTCACGATCACCCCCGACGGCGCGATTCCCCCCGTCGGCCCGCTCGGCATCAAGGTCAGCTCCATGGATTTCTTTCTGGACGAGCTCGCCCCGGTCCGGTGGAAGGGCCCGATGGATCTCAGTCCCGTCTGGCTCGGCCTGATGGAAATGAACGTGATCCGCGAGTTCATCGCCGATATCGTCTGGGGCGACGTGGACTACCTCCTCACGGACCTGCCGCCCGGCGCCGCCGCCGACAAGCCGCCGGTCATCGCCGGCTTCATTCCCGACCTGGACGGCGCGATCGTCGTCACCACGCCGTCCGAAGTCGCGTCGGACGTGGTGCGGAAATCCATCGCCTACGCCCGCGACCTCGGCATTACCGTGCTGGGGATGGTCGAGAACATGAGCATGTACCGCTGCCCGCACTGCGGGGTCGAGAGCGAGCTGTTCGAAGGCGACACGGAAGCCTTGTGCCGGGCGCTGGATCTGCCGCTCCTGGGCCGCATCCCCTTCGACCGGACGCTGGCCAAATCGTTCGACAAGGGCGCGCCCCTCATTGAGGGCGACTACCCGACCCTCAAGCGATTCGATGAAATCGTGACCCGCATCCAGACGCTGCTCGATTACAAGAAGATCATGGCCCGGAATCTATAAGGAGTCTCACCCATGAAGTTCGTCTGCATGAAGTGCGAAACCTACATGAACTTCGAGAAGGTCGAGAAACCGGCCGAAGGGTCTCTCGGCGTGTTCTTCGGGTGCCCGTCATGCGGGGCGCGATTCACGATGGTCACGAACCCCGGCGAGACGCAGATGGTCAGCTCGCTGGGCGTGCAGCTCGGCGGCCGGACCGTCGCCGCCCAGCCGTTCGAGATGACACGCGGCGGGCTTCGCGGAGAAGGCGAGAGCCAGGCCGAGATGTCCAACTATTTGAAAGAGCACTACAGCGAGACGCCGGCGGCCGCGACCGCCGCGCCCGCCGAAGGCGAAAAGAAGACCGGCGGCTGCCCGTTCTCGGCAGTGGTGGCCCAGATGGGCCTCGGCTCTACCACAGACGCCAAGGGCGGCGCGACGGCCGAGTTCGATTGGACACCGGAGGCGCTGGAGCGGATCGAGAAGACGCCGTCGTTCATCCGCCCGATGATCAAGGGCGGCATCGAAGCGTATGCCCGCAAGCAGGGCTTCAAGAAGATCACGCTGCAGGTGATGGACGATTCGAAGAACGCGACCGAGGGGATTCCCTGGTCGCCGGCCGCAGAGAAGCGCCTGGAGAACATCCCCGACTTCATCCGGCCCATGGCCCGGAAGGAAGTCGAGCGGATCGCCCAGGAGCGGGGCGCGGCCCAGGTCACTGAAGCGCTCATGGACGAGGCCAAGACCAAGTTCATGAATTTTATGTGATGGCCTTTTCGGCCGTCCTCCTCGCACTCTTTCTCACCGTCTTCCCCCTTGCCCAGAGCGTCTTCGCCGCCAGTTGGGTCTACACCGCCAACGAAGCCGACGGCACCATCTCGGTCATCGACGTGGATAGCGGCAAGAAGCGCCCCTCCATTCGGGGACTCCGAGCCCCGCACAACATCCACCTCGGCCCTGATGGGATGCTCTACCTGACGGACGGCCCCGCGAACCAGGCCATCAAGGTGGACCCCGACAAACTCCGGATCATTGCGCGTTGGGAGGTCGGCAAAGGACCGGCCCACATTTTTATGACGCCGGACAAGCGGCTGCTCCTCAACACCAATTCCGAGTCGGGCGATGTGACGATCACCGATGCCTCCTCGCTCACCGCGGTGGCCACGATTGCGGCCGGCAGGAGCCCGCA
>JAUSCU010000020.1 GCA_030651065.1 Candidatus Omnitrophota bacterium
CTAAGTTTGAAGGCGCCGGAACGGGGAAAGAAAAATAAGACCTCTCTCATGTTCGCGCTCAAAGACAAACCGGGCGCGTTGCATGACGCGCTGGTTCCGTTCAAGAATTACGGGATCAACCTGATGAAGATCGAGTCCCGGCCTACCAAGCGCAAGGCGTGGGAGTACGTCTTCTTCGTGGATTTCGCGGGGCACCAGTCCGACCCGAAGGCCCAAAAGGCGCTGAAAGCGCTGAAGCGCTGCACGGCTGAGGTCCGGGTGCTGGGCTCTTATCCTGTCGGAAGCAAATCATGATGCTCACGAAACTGGCACGAAAAATCCTGGAAAGCGTCACCCCCTACATCCCCGGCAAACCGATCGAGGAGGTGCAGCGGGAGCTGGGCCTGCCCACGGTGATCAAGCTGGCCTCCAACGAGAATCCGTTGGGCCCGAGCCCGAAAGCGGTTGAAGCGATCCGCAACGCGCTGCCCTCACTGCACCGCTACCCGGACGGTTCCAGTTTCTACCTGGTCCGGAAGCTGGCCGCCCATCTTGGCGTGGCGCCGGAACAGCTGATCATCGGCAACGGATCGGATGAAATCATCACCCTCGCGGTGCGCGCCTTTGTTGAGCCGGGCGAGGAGATCGTGATCGCCCACCCGACCTTCCTGATCTACAAGATCGCAGGGCAGCTGGCGGAGGCGCGCGTCCGGACGGTGCCCCTTAAAGATTTCCGGTACGACCTCGCCGCCATGCGCAAAGCGGTTACGCCGAAGACGAAAATGGTCTTCATCGCCAACCCGGACAACCCGACCGGCAGCTACGTCACGAAAGCGGAGGTGGAGGCCTTCCTGGAGAGCTTGAGCCCGGAGGTGATTGTTTTCTTTGATGAGGCCTATGCCGAGCTGGCCGACGTGCCGGATTACCCGGATACCCGGCCGTTGCTGGGCAAGAGGCCGGTGATTATCGCCCGCACCTTCTCCAAGGCGTACGGGCTGGCCGGCCTGCGGGTGGGCTATGGGATGGCGCCCAAGGAGCTGGTCGAGGCGATGAACCGGGTGCGGGAGCCGTTCAACGTGAACAGCCTGGCACAGGTGGCGGCCGCCGCCGCGCTGGAGGACACCCAGCACTTAGAGGCGACGCGGCGCCTGCTTCGGGAAGAGAAGAAAAAGCTCAACGGCGCGCTTAAAGAAATGGGTTTCTCCTGCGTGCCGAGCGCCACGAACTTCATCTTGTTTCATGCCGGCCCGAAAGCCGGCGAGCTCGCGCAGGCCCTCCTGAAAAAGGGTATCATCGTGCGGCACCTACAGGCTTGGGATCTTCCGGAGTTCCTGCGGGTGACCGTGGGGTTGGCCGTCGAAAACGACGCTTTCATTCAAAACTTAAAACAGCTACGGAGGGAATCTTCATGATCATCGTGTTGAAGCCGGAAGCGACGGAGTTGCAGCTCAAGCACATCATCACCAAGGTGAAGGCCCTGGGTTTGAAGCCCATGATTTCCCGAGGGCTGGAGCGGACCATCATCGGCGTCATCGGGGAGGAGGACCTTCTGCGGGTCCAGCCCATGGAGGTCTTTCCGGGTGTGGAGAAGGTGATGCCGATCCTCTCCCCCTACAAGCTGGTCTCCCGGGAATTCAAGCAGACCGACACCGTGGTGGACGTGGGCGGCGTCAAGATCGGAGGCAACCGGATCGTGGTGATGGCCGGCCCCTGCGCCGTGGAGAACTTCGACCTGCTTTACTCGATCGCTAAAGCTGTGAAGAAAGGGGGCGCTGTGATCCTGCGCGGCGGCGCCTTCAAGCCGAGGACCTCCCCCTACAGTTTCCAGGGGTTGGGGGAGGAGGGGCTCAAGTACCTGGCCGAGGTGAAGAAGCGGACCGGTCTGCCGATTGCCACGGAGCTGATGGACGTGCGGGACCTGGACATCGTGGAACGGTATGCGGACATCATCCAGATCGGCGCCCGGAACATCCAGAACTTCGACCTCTTGAAAGAGGTTGGCCGCTCCAAGAAGCCGGTGCTGCTGAAGCGGGGTATGGCCTCGACGGTCAAGGACTGGCTGCTCTCGGCCGAGTACATCCTGCAGAACGGAAATTTCAACGTGATCCTCTGCGAGCGGGGGATCCGAACGTTCGAGACGGAGACCCGTTTCACGCAGGACTTGAGCTGCATTCCCATCATCAAGAGTTTAAGCCACCTGCCGATCGTTGTGGACCCAAGCCATGCCGCGGGCCGCTGGGGCCTGGTCCCCTCGATGGCGAAAGCCGCGGTGGCTGCCGGCGCCGACGGCCTCTTGATCGAGGTCCACTCCAAGCCGGAGGAGGCCCTCTGCGACGGCCCTCAGGCGATGCTGCCGGAGAAGTTCTCGAAGCTCATGACCGAACTCAAGCGGATCGCCAAGGCCATCGGCCGGGAGCTGTAATTGCCGCAATTCCGGCAGGTCAGCATCATCGGGCTGGGGCTGATCGGCGGGTCCCTGGGGATGGCCCTGCGCCGGGGCAAAGTCGCCCGGCGGGTGATCGGCTTCGCGCGGCATGAGGCAACCGTCCAGCGGGCCAAGCGCCGTGGCGCGATCCACGACGGCGACACCGAACTCTGCCCCGACTGGCTGGGCGAGTCGGACCTGGTGGTCCTGGCGGTTCCGCCGGACGACGCGGTCCGGATGGCCCGGCAGGTGGCACGGCTGACGACCCACTCCTTCGTGATGACCGACGCGACCAGCGTCAAAGAGCCGATCGTCCGCTCCCTCGAAACCCTTCTTCCTTCCCGGATCCGGTTCGTGGGTTCTCATCCGATGGCCGGTTCGGAACGTTCCGGCATTGAGGCGGCCGACCCGGCGTTATTTCGAGGCGCTCCCTGCATCGTCACTCCCACCGGCCGGACCGACCCGAAAGCGGTGAAGCAGGTGAGCCGGATGTGGAAAAGCGCCGGCAGCCGCGTCATTGAAATGGATCCCAAGCGCCATGACGCGCTGGTGGCCCAGATCAGCCACGCGCCGCACCTGGCGGCGGTGGCGCTGACACTTTTGCCGGAGGAAGCGGCTTTAGAGGTAGCCGGCGGAGGGTTCTCGGACACCACTCGGATCGCTGCCTCCGACCCGGCGATGTGGGAACAGATTTGCCGGATGAACCGCAAAGAGATCAACGGGGCGCTCGAGCGCTTGATGGCCGGGTTGGGCCGGTTAAAAACGGCGGTCGCGGCCGGCTCCGCCGGCACCCTTCGGGCGACCCTGCGGGGAGCGCAGGCCCGCCGGCTCCGCTTCAAAAAGTGAAGCAAGCCCTCATCATCACGATGGACGGCCCCTCCGGCTCCGGAAAATCCACGGTGGCCCGCGGCTTGGCCCGGAAGCTCGGCTTCCTCTATTTGGACACGGGTGCCATGTACCGGGCGGTCGGATTAAAAGCGCTCCGGAGCAAGGTGGATTTGGCCGACCGCGCGGCGCTCGCTCGTCTGGCCGAAAGGGCCCGGATCGGCTTCAAGGGGCGGGGCGGCAAGGTCCGGGTTTTCCTGGATGGCGCCGACGTTACCCGGGCGATCCGCAGGCCCGAGGTGTCGGAGGCGGCCTCCCGGGTAGCCGTGGTGCCGGGCGTTCGGCGGGCGCTGGTGAAGCAGCAGCAGATGATCGGGCGGTCCGGGCGGATCGTCGCCGAGGGGAGGGACACCGGGACGGTGGTCTTTCCCCACGCGCCGCTGAAATTCTTCGTCACGGCCAGTCTCGCCGAGCGGTCCAGACGCCGCTACGAGGAGCACAAATCGGCCGGTCACCGGATGAGCCTGGACCGGGTGATGCGGGAGGTCCACCGGAGGGACCGGAGGGACCGGAGCCGGAAGGTCGCCCCCCTCAAGGAGGCGCCCGGCGCCATCCGGATTGATAATACACGGTTGCAATCCGGACAGGTTCTTGATACCCTAATAGCTTATGTCCACCGATCTAAAACCCATGTCTCCCCTAGCTGAAGAACTGTCTAAACTCTACGACGAGAGCCTCCAATTGCTCCAGGAAGGCCAGATCGTTAAGGGCCGCATCATCGGTCTCACGGCCACCGACGTGATGATTGACGTCGGCTACAAGTCCGAGGGAACGGTCGCCCTGGAGGAGTTCGACGACCG
>JAUSCU010000024.1 GCA_030651065.1 Candidatus Omnitrophota bacterium
GGGTCGGGCCGGACGGAGAAAGGACCGCCGAGCGCTGTTCCTCGTTCAGCGGATCGAGGAAAGAAGGCTTAAGAGGTTTTGGCTGGAGCTTCGGCCGGGGCCGGAGCTTCGGCTGGGGGTTGTTCGACGCCAAAGGGGAACTCGAAGTGAATCGCGTGGGCCGGTTCATCCGCCGCGTTGAAATCGGTCTTCAGGTTGTGGATCAACAGCCGGACCGAAGAAGTGTTCGGATGCGGCCTCGGGAAAGCCACGTACCCGTCGTAGGCGATGCCGGGAAAGATATATCCGGCGGCAAGCCGCACCTGCTTGATCTGGTAATGCTGTTTCCGGCCGGAGCCGGCTCCCATGGCGCCCGCCACTTTAAACGGCGCCCCGTAGGGGCCCGGCGCCATATCGCCGGTGCTCTTGGCAAAAGACCAGATGCTGGATTTGGACTCGTAGAGGGAGGAGATGTTGTCCGGGGAAAGCTCCGAGTACTGGATGTTGAGGTTGTCGATCAAGACAAAGGTGTCCGGGTTGACGTAGATCTTTTTCCCGCTGAAGTTGGCCACCTTGATGAAAAAGACCAGCGTGTGTGGGGGGTACGGGTTCTTTCCGGCCAGCGGCCCGAAGATATCCTTGTTTTCGAAGAATTTGTCCAGTTCGTCGGGGAGGGCGTACCGGATCGTGACGTCAATGCCCTCTCTGGACAAAGAGGAGGTGCCTGGGGTGAGGCGGATGGGTTTGAGTTCCCCCTGCGGCTGGCGAAGCTCGATCTGGCCTTTCGGACGCTCGACGGAGGAGTAGCCGCCCCGGCACCCGGAAACCAGAGGAAGAGCGCACCCAATGCAGCAGATCCCGGCAAAGAATTTATTCATGATCTCCTCTTAGACTGTGGACTCACGGAAAAAGTGAACTGCTCCCCCATCAATTCCCCTTTCAGCATCAAGGCCCCTTCCCGGCCCTCTCGCGCCAACCAACCCTTCGCGTCCAGCCGGAGAAAAGGACCGTGGAGCACCAACTGCTCCAAGATCCACCGGTCCCGCCGGATCTGCAGCACGGCGGACCCGCCGTCCGCCGCCGGGCCCGCGGAAAGGATCTCCCGCGCAGGCTCTTGGCGGATCCCCCAGGAATCCGGGTCCACCCGGACCTCGCCGAACCGCCACCGGGTCACCCACCGGCCTGTCGCCAGAGTCCAGAGACGGGGCCGCACCTCGACCTTTGCCAGATGGAGCAAACCACCCCCCTGGGTCCGCACTTCAAGATTACTCAATTCCAGGCGGCTCCAGGGGATCCAGCGAGCCTCCCCTTGAATTATTTTCCAGCCGTTCCAATCCACGGGGACCGGGACCGGCCAGGGCACGAACCCGGCCGCGGCAACCGCGGCTGTCCCAAAAACCAGGGCCAACCGCAGTTTTTTACTTCTCGGCAAAAAATCTCTCCAACTGGCCTCGGCGAGCGATGGCGAGGAAGGCCTTCACCACCTTCGGATCGAACTGCGTGCCGGAATGGACGGCGATCTCCTTCGCGGCTTCCTGGACCGGCACCGATTTCCGGTAAGATCTCTCGCAGACCATCGCCTCAAACGCGTTGGCGACGGCCAGGATTCGGGCACCCAAAGGGATGGCCTCTTTCTTTAAGCCCTTCGGGTAGCCGGTGCCGTCGTAACGCTCATGATGGTACAGGATGATCGGGATCGCGGGCTCCAGGATCTCGAGCGGCTCGAGTAGGCTGGCACCCTTGACCGTGTGCTGCTTGACGGTGTCGTACTCCGCGGGTTCCAGCTTGCTCGGTTTGTGGAGGATCTCGTCGGGAATCCCCACCCGCCCGGCGTCGTGCAGCAGCGCGGCGTACTGGATTGACTTCTGCTGGGCCGCCGACAACCCCATCTCCCGCGCGATCTCCATCGCCACGTCGGCCATGATCTTGCGGCCCGAAACAATCGCCGGCGAGTAGCTGTCCATGCCGTCCAGGATCGCGCTTAAGGAACGGATCGTGCCCCAAGTCACCCGTTCCTGTGTTTCGTACATCTGGGCGTTCCGGATCGCCACCACCGCCTGCTCCGCCAAGGTGGTCAGAATCTCCTGGTCAAGAGGGCTGAAAGGCCGGCTATGATCGGCGCGGCGCACCAGGATCACCCCCAAGCACTCCTCTTCCACCAGGGGGACCACCATTTTCTGAGGAGTCAGGTCCGCCTTGCAGGTGGAGGCGACCGTTCCCGGGATCCCGGCGCCGACCCGGAAGGGGCGGGCCGCCTCGCCGCGGCCTTTCCTCATGTTCACCACCGCCCGGGGCACCAGCACCGGTTTGTCTTTTTCCATGAGCCAGATCACGCAGGCCTGTGCCCGCAGCACCTGGCAGCAGAGGCGGGCCACCCTCGGCAGGAGCTCTTCCAGGTTCAGCGTTGAACTGATGAGCCTATGGATCGTGTGGATCGTCGATAGGGCCACGCAGCGGGGCTGAATGGTCTCCGCGAGGGTCCGGATTTCTTCGGATTTTTCGTTCTCCCGGACGACCGCCTCCAGCCCGGCAGCCACCAATTCCACTGTGGAGGGAGAAAGGAGCCCTCCGGCAGAGCAGATCCCGAGATATCCTTTCACCTGGCCGTTGTGCAGAAGGGGGAAACAGACGACGTGCTTTCCGGTCGAAAAATCAAACTGGACCGGCTCTCCCTTGCGCCGGGCCCGATCCAGCCTCTGCTGGAAGCGCTTCCTATCGTCCGGCCGAACGCAATGGCAGGACCGGAAAAGGGTCCGCCAATCTTGAGGTTTTGGATTGCCGCCCTCAATCTGCCACCAAGCGGCGGTCGGGACCTGAACGGAAAGGGCCTTTTGAAGCCGGCGAGTCGCGGGATTCTGGGCAATTTTTCCCACCCAACCGCTCGTCATCTAAGAATCCTCCTTCCCTTTATTATACCCGCACGGAGGGGTCGAACAGCTTTCGGTACTCCTCCACGGCGTACCGGTCGGTCATGCCGGCGATGTAGTCGCAGACCACCCGGTGAGGATCCTCTTTCTCCATCCGGTGGCGCGTGGTATCGGGAAGCTGCTCCGGCTTGCGCAGGTAGGCCTCGAAAAGGGCCGTCAGCAGCCGGTGCGCCTTATCCGCCATCCGAACAACTCGGTGATGGCGGTACAGGCGCTCTCCCAGAAAGCGTTTTAAGGGGGCCCGCAGAGCCTCCATCGCGGGGCTGAAGGCGATGATCCGTTCCCGCGCGGCTTGCGCCTGAGCAGGTTGCCGGATCCTAGACCGCCGGATCCTCCGCTCCGATTCCCGGATCAGTTCCGTTACCCGCCAGTCAATGAGTTTCCGGATGACCTGGAGTCTCCGGATTCCGGCCGGCAGGCCCCGTGTTTTCTGGGACGTTTTCCGGTACGCTTCCCGCCACATCGGGATCTGCCGGAGCTCCTCCTCTTGAATGAGGCCGGAGGTGAGGCCGTCATCCAAGTCATGATGATCGTAGGCGATCTCATCGGAAACGTTGGCCACCTGCGCCTCCAGGCTCAGGTTGTGCGGAAGTTTGGGCGCTCCGGGCAGAACGCGGCGGTGCTTGTTCAACCCTTCCCTCACCTCCCGCGTGAGGTTCAAACCGGGGAAAGAGGGGTAGCGCTCTTCCAGCAGATCCACGATCCGGAGCGCCTGCAGGTTATGGTCGAACCCGCCGTGCCCCTGCATCAGTTCCCTCAGCGCGTCCTCCCCGGAGTGCCCGAAGGGCCCGTGCCCGAGGTCGTGCGCCAGTGAAATTGAACGAACCAGGTCCATGTTGAGGCGCAGCGACCGGGCGACCGTTTCGGCGATCTGCGCGACCTCCAGTGAATGGGTCAGGCGAGTCCGGTAGTAATCCCCTTCGTGGATGACGAAAACCTGGGTCTTGTATTCCAGTCGCCGGAAAGCCGTGGAATGGATGATCCGGTCATGGTCCCGTTGGAAGCAGGTGCGGTAGGAGTGCTCCGGTTCCCGGTGGACCCTTCCCTTTGAATCACAGGCCCGGATCGCGTAAGGGGCCAGGAATTTTCGCTCCTGGGCTTCAAGTTCCTTCCGGGTAATCATCTTTCGGCGGCCAGAAAGTTCCGGGCGGACTGCAGGGATTGGGAGATGACCCGGGTATCACCAACCGTGGACATGAAATTAGCGTCCCCGATCCAACGGGGGACGACGTGCAGGTGCAGATGGCTCGGGATGCCCGCGCCCGAGGCCCGGCCGAGATTGATGCCAAGGTTGAATCCCTGCGGCGAAAAAACCTTCTTCATCCGGCGCAGGAGATCGGAGGCAAGCCGCCAGAGATCCAGCCATTCCTCCCGCGTCAACTCGCCCACTTCCCCCACGTGGCGGTAAGGAACGACCATCGCGTGCCCGCTGTTGTAGGGGTAGAGGTTCAGCAGGCTGTAGGCATACTTGCCCCGGGAGATCAGCAGGTTCTTGGCATCGGACCGGGACTTGGCCTTCTCACAGAAAAGACAGCCTTTCCCCTTGCTCTTCGTCCGGGCGCTGGAGATGTAGGGTGCTCGCCAGGGAGCCCATAAACGCTTGCGCGTCATAGAACTTGGCCTCGTTCATTGCCGGCGGCTTCGAGCCTCGTCGAAACTGGAGGAACCTCCGGCAGCGGCACCGTCAGAGCCGGGGAGTGGTCCGCTTCTTCAGGGACCGGGAGCGGAGAGAATCCGTAAAGATCCAGCAGGCGGTTCAGCACACCTAAGTCCCAGAAGCGGACCTTCGCCTCCTGTAGAACCAGCCGGGCATTGACCTCCGCCGGAGAAGCGCCGATCAGGACCTTCCGGTACTCTTTCAGCGGGGCGAAAGCCCGCACCTGGTGAACTACCTGCCGGGCAAGTACCTCATCCAGCGGACCCTTCCAAGGAACAACCCACCACCCGCCCTTCTGTGATTTGGCAGGCCGGCCCAGTAGGCTGGGCCGGTCCAGAGGGCCGGGCACCTGCTCCACCTGCCGGAATTTCGGCAGCAGGGCCTTTTTTCCATCCAGCTCGAGGACCTCGCCGTTCCATAACAGCATCAGTTCACGGAGCTGCTCTTCCCTGGGGCGGTCCACGGCCCTGCGCAACTGCTCCATCCAGGCGGCGGCCGCGCGCCGGAAATGGCCGCTGGCTTGGGACTCCCCGATTAACCCCACCCCCTGAAGGACAGGCTGGGCGGTGATCAGCCAAAGGCGGAACAGCCGGTCAGGGACCCGGTAAAAGGCCCCTTCCCGGGCGATGAGCCCGCAGTCTTTCAGAAGGCGAAGCGCGCCGGCAACCTGCGCGGAAGGCTCCTGCCGG
This sequence comes from Candidatus Omnitrophota bacterium, assembly GCA_030651065.1. Classification (GTDB taxonomy): domain Bacteria; phylum Omnitrophota; class Gorgyraeia; order 1-14-0-20-64-10; family 1-14-0-20-64-10; genus JAUSCU01. The sequence goes on from JAUSCU010000024.1 coordinate 5,253, forward strand.
CATCCCCCGATGGCTACCCGTTCCAGCACTTGGAGACAAAAGATCCGGTTGCGCAACGAGGGCAGCAGCCGGAGCCTCTGCTCGAACTCATGGCGCAACGGAGAGCCGGGATCAATGAAAAGGGACTCGAGAAGGTCCGTGAGGGACCCCCGCCAGGCCCCCAGAAGAAGGTTCAGCCGGTGCGGTTGGCCCTGAGCCAAGTCCATCAGCAGGTATTCATCGAAAGGATCCACCGCCTCCTCCGGACGGGCCTGCCGGATCGCGTTCCGGCAGGCTCTGGAAGCCAACGGGGGGACTTCGACCGATTCAAACTTTCCGAACAGGAGAGCGAGCCCTTCTCCCAAGATGGCCTGCGCGGCGGCCGGCTCGGAGGAGGCGAGAAGGTAGAGGGTGGTCGGCTGGACCATGATGTTCCGGCCCAAAGAGCGGAACGGCTCTTTCACCGAAAACCCGCGCAAGCGGTGGAACTCGTCCAGCGCCAGGAGCACCCGGTGTCCCGTCTCCTGCGTTAGAAGATGGGGCAGCTCCCAGAGGTGATCGTAGGCCTCATCGAGGCGCCCGGATTCGCTCAAGGCGGTGATCCTCTTGGCGAGAGCGGCGGTTCGGGGAACGAGGGCCGCGCAAGTTTTCACGAGGCCGGCCAAGTCGGTAGGAAAAGATTCTGTCTCGCGCAACTGAAGCACCGCGTAGAGCACAGTCCGGGCAAAGCGGGAAACCCATTCGGGGGCGCTCTCCTCCGCGCCCACCTCGAAATACAGGGGCAGCAGCAGAGACTCCCCCCGGACTTCCTCAGAAAGAAACTGGCGGATCAGCGCGCTCTTGCCGACACCGGGCGGGCCGATCAGGGCCAGGTTCTGGCGATAGCCGGCCTGGAACCCGCTCACTCTCTTCCGGAGCAGGCTTAAAAGATCGCCGCGGTCAAAACGGAACGGGGTCATGGCAGGTAATGCAGCGGGTTCTGCGCTTTCTGGTTTCGGCGGATCTCAAAGTGAAGGGCCGGCACCTGAGTGCGGCCGGTTTCCCCCACCCGGGCGATCACCTGCCGCTGGTTGACCCACTCGTCTTGGCGGACCAGGATCTCCCCGACATACGCGTACACGCTGGCGAAACCCTCCGCATGTTCCAAAATGATGGTTTTCCCGAAACCCGGCAGCCCCTCGTGAACAAAGCTCACCTTGCCGCTGCGTGTGGCCCGGACCTCGGTACCGGCCCGCGCCTGGACGTCGATCCCCTTATTCACGCGGCCGCGCCACCGGGTGCCGAAGATGGCAATCACTTTGCCCTGCACCGGCCAGGCGAACTCCTCCGAGGGCCCCGATCGGAACGGCTCGCCGGCGGAGATCGCCACCGGCGGCTGTCTCGCCGGCGGCTCCGCGCCGCGGCGAGACGGGCCCGGCAAGTTCCTGCCGGACGGGATCATCAACCTCTGCCCCACCTTAACCTGAGTGATGTCGGAGATCCGGTTTTCCCGCACGAGCGCATCCACACTCACCCCATACCGCCGGGCGACGGACCAGAGGGTCTCCCCCCTCTGGACCCGGTGGACCACCGCGGGGGAAGATATCCCCGCAGGGCCAGACTCTCCGGGATACGGAGCGCAACCGGCCGCCACGGCAGCCAGAAGAAACATCAAACCAAAAAATCGAGCGGGTGGAGGGAATCGAACCCTCGTATGAAGCTTGGGAAGCTTCTGGACTACCATTGTCCTACACCCGCGGACTATCACAAATGAACGGGACGGGCGATTGCCTGGAACGCCCGGGAGCGCCGCAACACATCCGCCTTAGCCAGGCTGGAGAGGCGGGCCGGCCCGAAATCCTCGATCGTGATCGAAGCCGCCACCGAAGCCAACTGGATCCCCTGGCAAAGGTTGGCCCAGGTCAGCCGCTTCTGATTCGCCAAATATCCCATGCAGGTCCCGGCAAAGGCGTCTCCCGCTCCGGTCGGGTCCACCACCTGATGGACCGGATACCCCGGCAGAGAGAAGAAGGAATCCCGGGAAGCCACCAGCACGCCGTGCTCCCCCTTCTTAACCACCGCCACCTTCGGGCCCATGCGGGCCAGCTGGCGGGTGGCCTGAACCAGGCCGTGCGTGCCGGTCAGCAGCCGGGCCTCGCTGTCGTTTAGGAAAAGCAGGTCCATCTTCTTGATCAAGCTGAGGAATTCCTTCCGGTTGTGCTTGATCCAGTCGTCACGGGAGTCGCAGCCGGTGACTTTGGGAGCCCGGAGCTGGCGGAGCACATTCCACTGCAGCGAAGGGTGGATGTTCCCCAGGAAGGCGTGCGAGATCCCCTGCTGTTTCGGAGTGAGCTTTGGTTCGAAAGACTTGAAGACCCCCAGGTCCAGGAAAAGGGTGTGGGCCTGGAAGTTGGCGTCGTAGCGGCCTTTCCAGCGGAAGGTCTTCCCCTTCACCCTCTGCAGGCCGTCTCCGTTCAAGCCCTGTTTCTCCAGCAGGAGGGAGTAAGGTTTTGGGAAGTCGGAGCCGACCACCGCCACCATGGAAACCGGCGTCCAGAGCCGGGCCGCCAGCGCCGCGTAGGTGGCGGACCCGCCGAGCACCTGGGCCACCTTGCCCCAGGGGGTTTCAATGGAATCGATCGCCACGGACCCAACAATCAGAAGACTCATGATGAGGACAGTTTCCCTTTTAATGAACGCGCCGCTGCTTCCGGATCGGGGGCAGCGGCAACGGCCCGGACAACGGCCACACAGGCCGCACCTGCCGATGATACCAGACCCGCATTTTCGAGGTCAATGCCGCCGATCGCCACCCAGGGGATCCGGATCTTTCCCCTGACTTGGGCCACCAGTTTTAGGCCGACCGGCGGATAACCCGGCTTGGTGGGGGTGGCGAAAACAGGCCCCACACCGATGTAATCGGCCCCTTGGCGCTGGGCCTCGAGAGCTTCCTCTAAGGAATGGGTGGAACGGCCGATCAGCATGGAATCCCCCACCCGAGCCCGGACTTCCGGCACCGAAAGGTCTTCGTGCCCGACATGCACGCCGTCCGCTTGGGACCCGAGCGCCGCCGCGACCCGGTCGTTCACGATGAAGAGAACCCCTTGGCGGCGGGTCTGTTCCCGGAGCCGGCGGGCGGTCTCCAGGAATTCCCCGTCCGGGGCCTGCTTGTCGCGCCATTGGATGACGTCGGCCCCGCCCCGCGCGGCGGCGGCGGCTACCTCCACCGGGTCCCGGCCGCCAAGGGCGAACCGGTCAACGATGACGTAGAGTTTTGCGTCCCGAATCGAAGGCTTGCTCAAGGGAATAGGCCTTAAAACGGAGTGAACCGAATGCCCGGCCGGCGGAGGGCTTCACGAGCCGGGAGAACTCCTCCAGCACCCGCAGGGCCTCCTGCACTCGCTTCAAGTTAGCCGCCAGCAGGTCCCGCGCGGTCCGGTACCGCCTCGCGACGCCCCTCAAGGCGGGCCGGCCGACATCAGACCGGGAATCCCGGGCTTGCAGCAACTTCGGCCCCGGAAGCAACCGGGCGGCCCGGTCCACGGAGTAACGCAATCTCTGGCAGCGCCGGGTCAGCGCGGCGTCATCCCGGATAAGGCGGGCCACTTCCTCGCAAACCCGTAGTCCTTCCCGGGCCCGGTTCAAATTGGCGTCCAAAACACGGAAAAGCCGGGCGGAAGGCATGGCAGGCTAGCGGCTGCGGCTTTTTCGGATCAGGTCCGTGGTGGAATGCCCCGCCACGTAAGGGATCACGGCGACCCGGCCGCCGTAGGATTTGACGATCTCCGCTCCGACGATCCGGTCCGGCCGCCAATCCCCGCCCTTGGCCAGCAGGTCCGGCCGGACGGCCCGGATCACCTTCAGAGGGGTCGGCTCCGGGAAGATCACCACAAAATCAACCGGCTTCAAGGCCGCCACCAGCCGCGCCCGCTCGCCCGCCGGCACCACCGGCCGGCCGA
>JAUSCU010000027.1 GCA_030651065.1 Candidatus Omnitrophota bacterium
GGTTTTCTCCTGACGCGGTTGCCCTGAAGGCCGGAAGAATTTTGCTCGAGCAAATTGACGCGTATGCTTCAAAAAGGGTCGATTTCGCTTTTGAAACCACATTGTCAGGCATGGCCTACCTCTCCCGTTTTAAAGACCTGAAGAAAGAGGGCTACGCGATCCACCTGTTCTTTCTGTGGGTTCCAGACGTGAAGCTTTCTTTAGCGCGCGTAGCGAACCGCGTCAAAATGGGAGGCCATGGTATTTCCGAGAAAGTCGTGCGGCGTCGCTTTTATAAGGGGATCAGCAATTTCTTTAACCAGTACCGGCCAGTTCTCGATTCCTGGATATTGTTTGATGGTTCGGGGAAAGTCCCCTATCCCATTGCTCAGGAGAGGGCGGGGAAATTAAAGGTCTTCGATCAAGAGTTGTATGAAAAAGTTCGGGATTTAGCGGAGGAAAAATGAAAAAGAGAGCGGCGAAAAGTGTCGAAGCGCTTCACAGGGGGGCGATTAAGGCGATTAAAGAAGCGGTAGAAAACGCTCTCGAACAGCACGCGGCGGCGGGGGTTCCCGCCGCGATTTGGAAGGACGGGAAAGTGGTGTACCTATCCGGCCGCCAGCTGAGAGCCCGCCGCAGATCTTGAGGTGAGCAACGTGTCCCTTCCGAACTTGGTACGTATTGCGTTCCGTTTTCTCGATTATTGGATAAAACAGCCAACCATTCGTTGGGGTAGCGCTTCTTTTGTGTCCTTGATTTTTCTTGCGGCTAGTTTTTTGTTTGCGTCTCGTACGGAATTTTTTCAGGTCGAAAAGTATGTAGCTCTTATTCCCATCTTTATTTCATTAGGGATTTTTTTGCAACTGGTTGGCAGTCTATGAAGCGATCGTTTCGAGGTTCCGCCCGTTACCCAAAACACAGAAAGAATGCGGATCCCACGAAAGTACATCTTGAAAAATTCAAGCATTTGCATGTCGAGTTAATACGTTATCGGGATCTTATTTGGAAAGTGACAGGGTTTTCATGGGCAATGTATTACGCGATGATCTATTTGATAACAACTCAATTTGGAGATTCAAACAGCAATGGCCAATTGCAAGTTTATTTCCCTAGAAAAGTCTTCTTTATTCTCATGTTCATCATTGCAGCTCTTGCGAGTTACTTTTATCTCTTTTTAGAGGCTGCTCGTCTTGAGCGTGAAGAACGGTATCAGTATTTGGGTAGGGCTTTGGAATTAGCCGCAGCTTGGAGAGAGCATTCCTCGCGGGATTCTCATAAGCAAATAAGACTTTTTCTTTCCATTCTTGTTTTTGGGGGAATTATATGGACTCCTGTGATTGTGCTGCGGTTTTTTGCTAAACAACCCCCCATTACACCAGTTGGGGACAAATCCCTCAGCGAGGGGAGCCCGACAAGTAATCTGACTGCCCGCTGAAAGCCCCGACGCAGTAAAATAGGCTAACTCCCCATGGCAGATAAAACTTCCGACTACATCCACCTGCACGTTCACAGCCAGTACTCCCTCCTGGACGGCGCCTGCAAGATTGACGGGCTTGTGGAGGCGGCGAAGAAGAACAATATGCCGGCGTTGGCGATCACCGACCACGGCAACCTGTTCGGGCTGATTGAGTTTTACGAGGCCTGCAAGAAGGGGGGCGTGAAGCCGATCCTCGGCATGGAGGCCTACGTGGCCCCCGGCTCCCGTCTCGAGAAAGAGGCCAAAGGAATCTCCGACGCCTCCTACCACTTGATCCTGCTCGCCAAGGACCTCGACGGTTACAAGAACCTGCTGAAACTCACCTCGATCGCCAACCTGGAAGGGTTCTACTACCGGCCCCGGATTGATAAGGAGGTGCTGGCCAAGCACTCGAAGGGGCTGATGTGCCTGTCGAGCTGTCTCGCGGGGGAGGTGAGCCATTGGTTGAATCGCGGCGAGCGGGCCAAGGCGGTGAAGGCGGCGGGTGAGTACGCGGAGATCTTTAAGGGCGGGGATTTCTACCTGGAGATCCAGGACCACGGCATCGCCGACCAGCGGAAGATCATCCCGGAGATGCTCTCGCTGGGCAAGGAGCTGAATCTGCCGGTGGTGGCCACGAATGATCTGCATTACCTGGAGAAGTCGCAGGCCCGCGCGCACGAAGCGCTGCTGTGCATCCAGACCGCGACCAACCTGGACGACCCGAAGCGGTTCCGTTTCGAGACGGACGAGTTCTACTTCAAGTCGGCGGAGGAGATGGAAGAGACCTTTAAGGAGGTCCGGCAGGCGGTGCTGAACACCCGCGAAGTGGCCGAGAAATCCGACGTGAAGTTGGAGTTCGGCAAGCTGCACCTGCCGCAGTTCGATCCGCCGGAGGGGAAGAGCCAGCTGGCCTATCTGCGGGAGTTGGTGGAGGAGGGGGTCACGCGGCGGTACCCCGGCGCCGCGGGGAAGGTGAAGGAACGGGTCGAGCATGAGATGGGGATCATCTCGAAGACCGGATTCACCAGTTATTTCCTGATCACCTGGGATTTCGTCCGGTACGCCCGCTCGAAGGGGATCCCGGTCGGGCCGGGCCGCGGGTCGGCGGCCGGCTCGGTGGTGAGCTATTGCTTAGGCATCACCGACTTAGACCCCTTGGAGCATGACCTGATCTTCGAGCGGTTCCTGAACCCGGACCGGATCTCCATGCCGGATATCGACATTGATTTCTGCTACGAGCGCCGCGGCGAGGTGATCGAGTACGTGGTCAACAAGTACGGCGAGGGGAACGTGGCGCAGGTGATCACCTTCGGCACGATGCAGGCGAAGGCCGTCGTGCGGGACGTGGCCCGGGCGATGGGCTTCCCCTACCCGGAAGCGGACAAGATCGCGAAGATGATCCCGTTCGAGCTGGGGATCACGCTCAAGAAGGCGATGGAGCTGGTGCCGGACTTGAAGACCCTTTACAAAGATGATCCGCGCGTTCGACAGCTGTTGGACACCTCGATGTCGCTGGAAGGGCTCACAAGGCACGCCTCCACGCACGCGGCCGGCGTGGTGATCGCCGACGGGGATCTTACCGACTACGTGCCGCTGGTTCGGACCTCGGAGGGGCAGGTCTGTACCGGGTTCGCCATGGAGGCGCTCGAGAAGATCGGGTTGCTGAAGATGGACTTCCTGGGGTTGCGGACCCTGACGGTGCTCGACGAGAGCTCGAAGCTGATCCGGCAGGAGCGGGGGATCCCGTTCGACCTCGACAAGATCCCGATGGATGACGCCAAAACCTTCGCCATGCTGACGCGTGGAGACTGCACCGGCGTTTTCCAGTTGGAGTCCAGCGGGATGCGGGATCTGGTGCGTAAGCTCAAGCCGGAGCGGTTCCAGGACCTGATCGCCCTCGTGGCGCTGTTCCGCCCCGGGCCGCTGGGCTCCGGGATGGTGGATGATTTCATCCGGCGCCGGCACGGGGAGCTCCAAGTTAAGTATGACCACCCGAAGCTGGAGCCGATCCTAAAGGACACCTACGGCACGATTCTCTATCAAGAGGGCGTGATGCGGATCGCGCACGAGGTGGCCGGATTCACCATGGCGCAAGCCGATATCCTGCGCAAGGCGATGGGCAAGAAGACGCCGGAGGTGATGAAGAAGGCGCGGCAGGAATTCGTGAACGGATGCGTGAAGCACGGCATGGACCGGCCGACCGCGGAGACGATCTTTGACAAGATCGAGTTCTTCGCCGGGTACGCCTTCAACCGGTCGCACAGCGCCGCTTACGCGCTGATCGCCTACCGGACCGCCTACTTGAAGGCCAATTATCCGGCGGAGTTCATGACCGCGCTGCTCACCAGCGAGCGGGACAACACCGACAAGATCGCGCAGTACATCGAGGAGGCGCGGCGGATGGAGATCCCGATCCTGCCGCCCGACATCAACGGGAGCTTCGCCCGGTTCACCGTGGAGAACGGGGGGATCCGCTACGGCCTGCTCGGCGTGAAGAACATCGGCGAGAAGGCGATCGAGTCCATCGTGCAGGCGCGGGAGGAGAAGGGGCCGGCTGTTTCGCTGGCCGATTTGTGCGAGCGGGTGGACACGCGGGCCGTGAACCGGAAGGTGATGGAGTCCCTCATCAAGTGCGGCGCGCTGGATTCCCTGAAACTGCGGCGCTCGCAGCAATTCGCCCTGCTGGACCAGGCGATGGACGTGAGCAACCGGCGCCAGAAGGAGAAAGGGGCGGGGCAGTTGTCCTTCTTCGATGTCTTTGGAGGGGCCGGCGCGAAGCCGGTTGACGTGGCCGGCGCCCCGGAGCTGGAGGAGTGGCCGCAGGAGCAGTTGCTGGCGTTCGAGAAGCAGCTGCTCGGGTTTTATCTCACCGGCCATCCGCTGGCTGCTTACGATACGATCCTGAAACTGCTGGGAGTGGCCACGACGGCAGACCTCCCCTCGATGAAGGACGGCGCCTCGGTGACGCTGGGCGGTGTGATCGCGCATCTTAAAGTGACCACCACCAAGAGAGGCAACGAACGGATGGCGATCGTCCGGTTCGAGGATTTTTCAGGGGAGGCGGAGGTGCTGGTCTTCCCGAAGGTTTTCCCTCTGCTCGAATCCAACCTCAAGGAGGACGCGGTGGTCCTGGTGCGCGGCAAGCTCTCCGCCCGCGACGACCGGCCCCGGATTTTAGCTGACGAGATCATCCCGCTGGAGGAGGCCTGGAACCGGCAGGTGAACGGCCTCAATATCCGGCTGGCGGAAACGACCCAGCGGGAGGTGCTGGAGGAGCTTAAAGTTGCGTTGGGCAAAAGCCCCGGCCAGGTGCCGGTGGAGTTGTCGGTCGGGTCCGGCGGCAACGGCGGGGTCCGGATCGCCGTCGGCTCCACGCTGCGGGTGAACCTCTCCCCCGGATTGCTCCAAACCCTCATCAAATTAGTGGGTTCGGAAGCCCTCTCCATCCGTAAGTAGGTTCCGCTCTCAAAAAGCCATATCATTTTTACCTGCCAAATGTTACGATCACAGGCAGGAGGATTTCCAAGCCGATGACGAAGAAAGATATCGTACTCCGGGTGGCCTCGGAGACAGGCTTGAAACAGCTCGATGTGAAGAGGGTGGTCCAGCGCAGTTTGGACGCCATCGTGGATTCCCTCTCCAAGGGAGACACCGTCGAGCTGAGGAACTTCGGCATCTTCAAAGTGAAGTCACGCAAGGGCCGGACCGGACGCAACCCGCGGACCGGGGAAAAAGTCCCCGTTCCTCCGAAGCGGGTGGTGACCTTCAAGCCGGGCCTGGTGATGAAAAAGGACATCCGTTAGC
>JAUSCU010000028.1 GCA_030651065.1 Candidatus Omnitrophota bacterium
CGGTCGCTGGTTTCCTACACGGTGAACCCGATCTCCACCCCCTCGCTGCGGCCGATCCAATTGCGCTGCATCGCGATCACCCGTTCCGGCCACTGCGAGAGCTGCTCTAAATCTTCCAGCAGTTCCTGCGAATAGGCGGTGATCTTGAGGAACCATTGCTCCAACTGCTTCGGCTGGACCTGGGTCGAACATCGCCAGCAGGCTCCCTGAACGACCTCCTCGTTGGCCAGCGTGGTCTGACAGCTGGGACACCAGTTGACCGGCGACTGGGCCCGGTAGGCCAGCCCCTTCTCGAGCATCTTGAGGAAGATCCACTGGTTCCAACGGTAGTAGTCGGCTAAGCAGGTGACCACCTCCCGCTCCCAGTCGTAGGAGAAGCCGAGGCGCTTGAGGCCCGTCCGCATCTGCTCCACGCAATCCAAGGTCCAAGCGGCCGGGGCCGTCCCCCGCTTGATCGCGGCGTTCTCCGCCGGCTGGCCGAAGGCATCGAACCCCATCGGATGCAGCACCTTGAATCCCTGCGCGGACCGGAAGCGGGCCATCACGTCGCCGATCGTGTAGTTGCGGACATGGCCCATGTGGATCCGGCCGGAAGGGTACGGGAACATCTCGAGCAGATAGAATTTCTTGGCGCCCGCCTGGGGCTCCGCCCGGAAAACGCGGGCGTCCGCCCAGCGCTTCTGCCACTTGGATTCGATCTCCGTGAAGGGGACATTCATCGTCGGAGTACCTAGTCTAGCAGGCGGTGGAATGATTGACAACGCGAGGGCTGGCTGAGTAGACTGAAACGCTTATGGGGCTGTAGCTCAGCTGGTAGAGCGCTTGCATGGCATGCAAGAGGTCAGGGGTTCGATCCCCCTCAGCTCCACCAAATTTCCCGTCGCCGAGGTGGTGGAATTGGTATACACGCGGGTCTCAAAAACCCGTGAGGGCAACCTCATGCGGGTTCGACCCCCGCCCTCGGCACAATTCGAATGACAGCTTTTAAACCGAAGATCTTACTGGTGGATGACGAGGCCGAGGCGCGGTCGGGCTTAGCCCACGCGCTGAAGATGAAGGGCTATGAGGTGGTCGAGGTGGGGACCGGCACAGAGGCTCTTGCCCGCGCGAGGGGGGAATGGCCGGCCCTGATCATCCTGGACGTGGTGCTGCCGGACATCCCGGGCACCGAGGTCTTAAAGAAACTGCGGGCCGACGCGATCACGAGGGCGATCCCGGTCCTGCTGCTCACCGCCAAGCCGGACATCCTGGAATTGGTCGGCACTGAAATCCCCTCCTTCGAAGGAACCCGGGACCGCTACTTCGAGAAACCGGGCCGCGTGGACGAACTGCTGGCTGTCGTCCACCAGATGCTCACCGGCAAGACCTGAATCCTCTAGTAGTCAATCCCCTGCTGGGCGGGAATCCCTTTCTTCATCGGGTGCTTGATCTCCATCATCTCGGTGACCAAATCGGCCGCTTCGATGATCTCCGCGGGGGCGTTGCGTCCGGTGAGGATCAGGTGCATCTGAGGCGGTTTTTCGCGGATGATCTGCAGGACGTCTTTCAAATCGATCAGCTTGAAGTCCAGGTAGCCGAGCGCGTAGATCACTTCATCAAGGATGATCAGGTCGTAGTTGCCGGAGAGCATCCGTTCGCGCGTGAGGTTCAGAGCGGCCTGGGCCGCCTCGACATGTTCCTCGAACGGCTTCTTGTCCCCCATGATCTTGACGAAGCCGCGGCCGAGCTGGAGCACTTCGAACTGGGGATGGAGTCTCTTGGCGAGCTCCAGCTCCCCGTAGACAACCGGCCAGTCCCCCTTGAAGAACTGGATGATCAGCACGCGCCAGCCGTGGCCCAGCGCCCGCATCGCGGCCCCCAAGGCAGCAGAGGTCTTGCCCTTGCCGTTCCCGGTGTAAACGATGGTGAGCCCTTTTCGGGAAGCCATGGAGGGAGGGATCAGCTCTCGGAGAAGAGGCCGATGCGGCGGTACTTTTCCTGGCGGCCGGCCAGCAACGGCTTGATCTCCAGCTTAAGCAGCTCGTCGAGGTGTTTCTTCAGGAGGACTTTGAGGTTCGCGGCCGCGGCGTCGTGGTCCCGGTGAGCGCCGCCGAAGGGCTCGGGCACCACGTCGTCAATCAGGTTCAAACCCTTCAGGTCCGCGGCAGTGAGCTTTAAGGAGGCGGCCGCCTCGGGAGCCTTGGCGCGGTCCTTCCAAAGGATCGCGGCGCACCCCTCCGGCGAAATCACCGAGTAGTAGGCATTCTCCATCACTAAGATCCGGTCGGCGATGCCGATCCCGAGAGCTCCGCCGGATCCCCCCTCTCCGATGACCGCCGCGACGATCGGGGCCGGTATCTTAGACATCTCCCGCAGGTTGTAGGCAATCGCCTGCGCCTGGCCCCGCTCCTCGGCGCCTATCCCTGGATAAGCGCCCGGCGTGTCGATGAAACAGAAGATCGGAATGTGGAATTTCCCGGCCATCTGCATCAGCCGGATCGCCTTGCGGTACCCCTCCGGGTGGGCCGAGCCGAAGTTGCGGTAGAGGTTCTCCTTGGTGTCGCGCCCCTTCTGGTGCCCGATCACCATCACCCGGATTCCCTCGAACGTGGCGAAGCCGCCGATCAGCGCGTGATCATCGGCAAACAGCCGGTCCCCATGCAGCTCCACGAAATCGGTCATGAATTTCGCGATGTAGTCGAGCGTGTAGGGGCGCTTCGGATGACGGGCCATCTGAACCCGCTGCCAGGCGCTCAGGTTCTTGTACACCTGCTGGCGCAGGCCCTGCAGCTTCTCCTCCATCTGGCCGATCTCGTCGTTCAGGTCCAGGTGCATCCCCTTGCCTTTGTGGTGGGTGCCGAGGGTTTTAAGTTCGTGGATCTTCTGCTCCAGCTCGATGATCGGGCGCTCGAAATCCAGCGTAAAGGCCATGGGTCCCCTCTATTCGACGATGGTGACCGCCGTGCCTTCCGGCAGCAGCGTGTAAAGCTCCTCAACGTCGGAATTGACCAGCCGCACGCAGCCCTTGGTGACCGGCTGGCCGATGGTCTCCGGCTCGTTGGTGCCGTGGATGCCGTACTGAGGAAGGTCGAAACCCAACCAGCGGGTGCCCAGCGGGTTTTCCGGGTCGCCGGGAGCCACGATCCCCTTCCAAACCGGGTCCACCATCCGATTGATGATCTTGTAGGTGCCGGTCGGCGTGATGCCGCGCGTGCCGGTGGAGCAGCGGTAGACCTTCGTCACTTCTTCACCGCTCTTCAAGGTCAGCAGGTTCTGCGACTTGTCCACCAGGACGTTGAAACGGGCCTGGTTCACCTTCAGCTTCTGTCCCACCCGGATCAAATCGCCCCGGACCGGATTGGAGGCCCGCAGCAGCTCCACCGTGGTTTGGTGCTTCTTGGCGATCCGGGCCAGCGTGTCGCCCGGCTGCACTTCGTACTGGATCGCGTCGGCCGTCATAAGGGGGGAGAAGATCAGTTTTACGTTGGCCTGGCCCAGCCGCTCCTGCGCGGCGGCGGCGGTCTGCGCGTCCGGATTCATCTGGAGCGCCTGCTGGTAACACTTTTTAGCGTCCGCGTAAAGACCCTGGGTCATCGCGGCCTCCCCCT
>JAUSCU010000031.1 GCA_030651065.1 Candidatus Omnitrophota bacterium
TGGAGGCCATCCACTGACTCAGTCGCTCCTGCAGTCATGGCTCCATAAGAAGCCGATAAAGAAACCAACCGGATGATTTCGAACAGGTCAGGGATGACATTAGGATTTAGCCGAACCAGCGAGTCGAGCGAACCGCCGTGAGCGTCTCGGATTTCATGCGTGTGGATTTTACTGAGTCCTTTTCGTATCGTGGCCACGCCGCCCCGGCTGTGGGTCAGCTTGGTCGTTCGGTATCCAGCATCCGCAGCACGTTTGGCGGAGTGATGAAGATTCAGCATTTGCGGAGCAGCGCGGCGGAGAATCGATTACGCCGTTCAGAGTCGAAGCACTTCTGGATGCCGACATTTGATGTCACGGATTAGTCAGCGCGCTCGGTTTCTCAGAGAGGATCAGATGAGAAGATCAGAAGATTGGATACCGAACCAGTCGCTCCAGACAACCCCGCGATTGCGTCTAGGTTGGCATGTCGAGCGTCGTTGGCGCGGGGTGTCTGAGCTTGGTCGTTCGGTATCCTTGACGCGTTCAGCGGATTTCCAGAGCAGCATGGCGGAGAATCGACCACGCCGTTCAGAGTCGGAGCGCTTGCTGATGCCGACATCTGGTGTCACGGATGGGACTACACGCTCGGCTTCCAAGGTCACGGGGAGTGGGATCAGGACGGGACGGACTGAAGCATCGGGTTGCCGGATCAGTTCGCCGCCGAAGATCATCACGGATTTGATTTCAGAGAGGACCAGATGAGAGTTTCAGAAGATTGGATACCGAACCAGTCGCTCCAGGCAACGCCGGTTGGCGCTCGTCGTGTGGTCTTGAGCCGTAGGCCCGGCGTGCCTGAGCTTCGTCGTTATACGCCTTTTCGCACGCTCGACATGGAGCAGCAGTACGAATGACCCGGCGCTCGGTGGTTCCGTACTGGCCGACTGCGATGATCGGATGCGGACAGATTGGCGCGGCAGATTAAAAGCAGTTTGACGATGGGTAGTCGGATGCCGTTGTCGAGTGCCTGAGTCTTTGGAAAGTTTACATTTTCAGAAGATGAGACAGAGAGTCAGAGGATTGGTCGTATAACAAAAGAAGGAATGTAGATAACCCGGAGTGAAGCGGTCGCGACGTTAGATTGGTCTGGGATGGAAATTACGCTTCACTCCGGGTTATTTGCATTCCCTGGTTGAACGAAGCTGCGGCAAACTCGCCGGGGCCTTCTGGTCAGTTCCTCATCCACCTTGCGGAAAGTTTTGGCTGCGTCCCCGGCGCAGATTGAAAAAGCGGGCCGCCGCCCCGTCTTTTATCTTCAAGCCTGCGCTTAATCAACAAGGGTAAGAAGCGTGCGCAGCGCGGCGAGCGCTGCCGGGGGCTGAAAATCCAGGGCGCAGACAAAGTCCGTCGGTGCACGAGTCGGTTCGTGTCATTCGAAAACTCAATGGGGCGCAAGACTGATTTCATGGCGGTCGATTGCGCGGCAGCGCTGGAGGCGGATGTCCGGCCAGCCAAACCTTGATCAAGCGCATCGGTTTGCGGCAAACCGGACAAGGTGGCCGATAAGGCAGAGGGTCCGGCGCCGGGGTTGGAGTGGGCGTTTCGGGGGACGCCGGCGAAGAGGATTTCCAGGTTTGTTGTTCTTGCGGGGTGAGCAGTGGCGCTTGTTTAAGAAGAGCGCGCACGCGGTTGGCGCGGACTTTGGCCGCCGGATGCAACCAGCCAAAAGTGCGGACCCGCGCGTAACCCGGCGGCAGGATGTGCTGGAGAAAGCGGCTCATGAATTCCAAAGGCTCCAGCTTGAGGGAAGTGAACTTTCGGGTTTTGCTCTGGCGGTAGGTCCACAAGAGCTTGCCCTCCGGCAGCAGTGGCACCGTGCGATTGGCCGTGGCGGTTTTGAAGAGGTAGCGGGAAAGGTAGCGCAGCGCGTTGAGTCCGGAACCGGCGGCCTGGCAACCGACATTCCAGGACTTTTCCCACACCCCCTCTGGAACTTGGGTGAACAGATCGGGATGCTCCTTGAGCAAACGAGCTTTGAAAAGGGTGCGGAAGTGCTCGCTCAAAGGTTTGTGATGAAGCAGGAAGTTATCTTTGACCGGGACCCAGGTGCGTCCATCCAGGCTCAGGCCGCCGCCTGGAATGAGATAATGAATGTGAGGGTGGAAGATCAAGGAGCGCGCCCAGGTGTGGAGCACGCCCAACATTCCCAACTGCGCGCCCAAACGTTTGGGATTGGCCGCCAGGTCCTGCAAAGCTTGGGCGCTGGCGGCAAAGAGCAGGTCCAAGCCGATGCGCAGATGGGAACGGATGAAAAGCCGGAGGGCTTCGGGCACGGTGAAGGTGACCAAGAAGTAAGGGACCGGAAAGAGCAGACGCTCTTGCTGGCGCGCCAGCCAATCCTGGGCGTCAGCGTGGCCGCATTGCGGACAATGCCGGTCGTTGCAGGAATGGTAGCGGTAGTGGAACTGGTGGCAGTCCGGACAGCCAAAGAGCTGGCCTCCCAGCACGGGGGTGCGGCAGAGCAAGATCTTTTGCAAGACTTGCCGATGCCGCAGCGGCATGGAAGGGTAGCGCTCCCGATAAGCCGGGGCCCACTGACCGAGCAGTTGATGGACGGTCAGGCTTTTGGTTCCACCACCGCCCGCGGCGGAGGTGTCCATGAACGGGAGCTCAGAGATCGTTCATGAAGCCATCCAGGAGTTTTTGATGTTGGGTTTTGCAAAGGCTGGTCAAGTGGGCGTAGAGGGCGGTGACGGCCGGACTTTTGTGTCCGAGATTGACTTGAATCTGGCGGAGGTTCTCCCCTCGTTCCATAAGATGCGTCGCGTACGAATGACGTAAAGAATGGATGTGCGCGGCTTTTTTAATGCCGCTTTTTTTGAGGGCCAGGCGGAAGGCGCGCTGGAGCGTGGTGCGGCACATCGGCTCGGTGGCGGTGGGAGCGCCCTGGCCGCTGTGGCCTTTGGCCGGGAAGAGCAGCGCGGGATGTTTGTGAGTTATCCACTGCTCGCGCAAGCGCTGGAGAGTGCGTTCAGGCAACGGGACATAACGATCGCAATTGCCTTTGCCAGCGCGGATGTGCAGGAGCATGCGCCCGGAGTCGATGTCGGGAACGGACAAGCGCAAGCCTTCGCCCAGGCGCAAGCCGCAGGAATAGATGAGGGTCAAGCAGACGCGATGATCCAGGGCGGGAACGGTGGAGAGAATTTTGCGCACTTCGCCGGCCGAGAGGATGACCGGAAGTTTGAATTGGGGATTGGCGCGGACTAATTCCAATTCCTGCGGCCACTCCCGTTTAAGAGTTTTCTCCCAGAAGACTTTGATGGCGCAGATGGCTTGGGTGCTGGTTTGACGGGCGACTTTCTTGACGGTTTTGAGATGAATGCAGTACTGGCGGATTTGTTCTGGGCAGAGCAAGTCCGGGGAGCAGTCGTAGAACTCGCTGA
The DNA here is from genome assembly GCA_030651065.1 of Candidatus Omnitrophota bacterium. Taxonomy (GTDB): domain Bacteria; phylum Omnitrophota; class Gorgyraeia; order 1-14-0-20-64-10; family 1-14-0-20-64-10; genus JAUSCU01. The sequence goes on from JAUSCU010000031.1 coordinate 3,423, forward strand.
GTTGGCGCAGGCAGGCGTAGTAGGCTTGTTCGGTGCGTGGGCCGATGGGCAGGAGTGTGAGATCATCGGCGTAGGTTTTTAGGATGGCGTGCGGGGATGTTTTTTTATATGCATAGCGCTGTTGATACGGAGTTGATGTTGAATCGCAGGACCGGCCCGATAGCTGGCCTGCGATTCACAACCTCCAGGAACCATCCGACTAAGTAAAGACGCATGCCTCTGGCGAAGCCATTCATCACTCACTTCTCCCGCCGCGTAGCGGCTTCGTTCAACACGCCCTAAATAGCCGCAACCTGCACCGATATTATGAGAACATCATCAAAATGCCCGAAGTGCGGCGGACAAATGGAAGAGGGCTTCATTCTCGATCAGGGCCACAGTACCCGTCATGCCGCCCGGTGGATCGCCGACAAACCAGAGACCGGATTCCTTTGGACCGGCGTGAAGATCTCCGGCAAGGCGCAGCACACGATCCAGACGCTTCGCTGTATCAAGTGTGGATTTATCGAATCCTATGCCAGCGAGGAATGACATTGAATTTCACAGGGTCTTCAGGAAA
>JAUSCU010000033.1 GCA_030651065.1 Candidatus Omnitrophota bacterium
CTCCCGTGTGGTATAAGGGAAATGCCCCTGCGGTGCCCGTGCTTCGTCGGGTAGATTCTGAACCAACATTTAAAATCAGGGAGCTTGAATCGGCTGCGGAATGCAAGCCCGCCGGCACCATCAGGCGGGGAGCAGGAAACAGCGGATAGAGTTCCCGACTTGGTGAAAACCAGGTTCATGAATGCTTCGACACACGGCACAGGCGGGGGCTTTTAATTTGGAACTCTTCCCAACTTCCCCAGCGGATCCGGCCATGTCCGCTTCAACACCGCTGGCGGCCCGGATGCGCCCGCGCGACCTCTCGGAATATGCTGGTCAGCAGCACCTTCTGGGCCCCGGAAAGCTTCTGCGCCGTGCCATTGAAGCGGACCGGCTGACGAGCCTCATTCTGTACGGACCCCCCGGCTGCGGAAAGACGGCTCTGGCGTTCCTCATCGCGGCCCGCACGAAAGCCCACGTGGAGCGGGTGAACGCCGTGGCCTCCGGCGTGGAGGAGCTGCGCCGCGTGATCGAGGCGGCCCGGTTCCGCCGTTCCCAGGGAAGCCGGACCCTGCTGTTTATTGATGAGATCCACCGGTTCAACAAGGCCCAGCAGGACGTCTTGATGCCGGAAACGGAAGACGGCACGCTGCTGCTGATCGGCGCCACCACGCACAACCCCTTCTTCTCGCTCGTCTCCCCGCTGCTCTCCCGGTCGCTCGTCGCGGAGCTCAAGCCCCTCTCCCAAGAGGATTTGATCGCGCTGCTCCGCCGGGCGCTGGCCGATCAGGAACGAGGATTGGGAGAGAAAAAGATCGAGATCACGGAGGAGGCGCTGGGGTTCCTCGCCACGACGGCCAGCGGGGACGCCCGCCGGGCCTTGAACGGGCTGGAGGTGGCGGCCGTCACAACACCGCCGGACGGTTCGGGAACGGTCCGGATCACGCTGGCCGAAGCGCAGGAATCGGTTCAGAGGCGGGTGGTGGTCTACGACCGCGGAAGTGACGCCCACTACGACACGATCTCCGCCTACATTAAAAGCATGCGTGGTTCCGACCCAGACGCGGCCCTTTACTGGCTGGCCAAAATGCTTACCGCCGGCGAGGACCCCCGCTTCATCGCCCGCCGGCTGGTGATCTGCTCCTCCGAAGATGTCGGTAACGCCGACCCGCAGGCGCTGGTCATCGCCACCGCCGCGCAGCAGGCGGTGGAGTTCTTGGGGATGCCGGAGTGCCGGATCCCCCTTGCTCAGGCCACCGTTTACGTCGCGCTAGCCCCCAAGTCGAACGCTTCCTATGTAGGTCTCGAGAACGCCATGCGGGAGGTGGAGACGGGCCGTGCCCAGGAGGTCCCCACCCACCTGAAAGACGCCAGTTATCCCGGCGCGAAAAAATTGGGGCGCGGGGAAGGGTACGGGGTGGAGCAGAAATACCTGCCGGAAAAGAAACACTACTTCGAACCGAGCGACCAGGGTTTCGAACGGGAACTTAAAGACCGCCTTTCCCGGCTCCGAAAAGAGTAATTTCCCCTTGACGAATATAAAGAAATAGGCTATATTTCAGTATAATTCTTGATTATATATATCAAGAATACAGTTAGTTTTAGAGGATAATCATACTAAGGATGGACTCCATGGTGTGGAATCAAAAGGAAGCCAGCCGGATCGCGGAACAGTTGGAATCCCGGACCGCGGAAGAGGTTCTCCGATGGGGGGTGGAGAGATTTTCCCCGAAGATCGCCTTTTCTTCCAGCTTTGGGGCGGAAGATGTGGTGCTCATCGACCTGCTTTCCCGGATCAAGCCGCGGGTGACGATCTTCACGCTGGATACGGGCCGCCTCCCGGAAGAGACCTATGAGGTGATGGACCGGATCCGCGAACGCTACGGCGTGGAGATCGCCAGCACCTTCCCCCAGCGGGAAGCGGTGGAGCGGCTGGAACGGGAAAAGGGTTTTTACTCGTTCCGCCAGTCGGTCGAGAACCGGAAGGAGTGCTGCGCGATCCGGAAGGTGGAGCCGCTCAACCGGGCGCTGGCCGGCCTGGAAGCCTGGATCACCGGTTTAAGGCGGGAGCAGGCGTTGACGCGCACCCGCCTGGAAAAGGTGGAGGCGGACTTAGGCCACGGCGGGATCGCCAAGCTGAACCCCTTGGCGGACTGGACCACCGAACAGGTGTGGGACCATATCCGAAAGAACAACGTGCCGTACAATAAGCTGCACGACTTGGGGTTCCCTTCCATCGGATGCTCCCCCTGCACGCGGGCGGTCCGGCCGGGAGAGGAACTCCGGGCGGGACGCTGGTGGTGGGAACTTCCGGAGAACAAGGAGTGCGGTCTGCATGTCAACCCAAAGGAAAAGGAGGAGTTCGAAAAGAATGGATAAGAAAATAGCAGCGGTGATGATGGCGGGAATGGTGCTGACGGCGGCCGGCTGCGCCACGTCGGGGGCCAAGGTCAAAGAGTCCGAGGCGTTGAGGACCCGCGTGGATGCGCTGGAGACCCAGGTCGCCGGCTTAAGCCAGCGGCTGGACGAGACGTCGGCCAACGCGCAGGCCATCGATGGCGGATCCGCCCGCTCGAACATCCGCGTTAAAACCGCTTCCTCAAAAAACCGGCTGTCGGTCCGGCAGGCGCAGAAGGCGCTGGTGGCGGCCGGCTTCTACAAAGGGAATGTGGACGGCAAAGAAGGACCCCTCACGCAGAAGGCCGTCAAGGAATTCCAGCAAGCACACGGGCTGAAAGCCGATGGCGTGGTGGGTTCGGCCACCTCCGAGGCGCTTTCCAGGTACCTGCAGGAGTAGGCTTGGAGCTTATTCCGCCCCATGGCGGCAAGCTGGTGGAGCGGCTGGTTCTGGGAGCCGAGCGGGACCGGCTGATCCATCAGGCGCAGAACATGCCGTCGGTGACGCTCGACGAGTGGGAGTTGTCCGACATCGAGCTGCTGGCCGTGGGCGCTCTCTCACCGCTGGAGGGCTTCCTGAATGAAGCCGACTACGACGCGGTGCTCGACCGGATGCGGCTGGTGAACGGAACTCTCTGGCCGCTGCCGGTCACGCTGTCGCTTGCCCAGTGGGAGGCGGACCTCTGGCGGGAGGGGCAGGAGATGGCCCTGCGGGATCCGTCGGGGGAATTAGTGGCGGTTCTGCATCAGCCGGAACTGTACCCATACAACCGCGGGGTGGAAGCTAAGCTGCTCTTTGGAACGGCCGATTCCGCCCATCCGGGCATGAAGAGGCTGCTGGCTCAGGGGCCGTACCACGTGGGGGGGCGGGTCTCCGTTGTGAATCTGCCGGGGCACCCGGATTTTATCCCTTACCGCTTGACGCCGGCGCAGGCGCGGCAAGAGTTTCGCCGGCGGGGCTGGAGCCGGGTGGTCGGTTTCCAGACCCGCAGCCCGATCCACCGGGCGCACGAGTACCTGCTGCGCTGCGCGCTGGAGATGGCGGACGGCCTGATGGTGCAGCCGCTGATGGGGCCCGGCGTGGCGGATGGGGAGGTACCGGCGCAGGCGCGGATGCGCTGCTGTGAAGTGCTGGTCGACTCCTACCTGCCGCGGGAGAGGACGGTGCTGGCGGTCAACCCCGCCGGCACGCGGCACGCGGGCCCGAAGGAGGAGGTGTTCCACGCGATCGTGCGGCAGAACTACGGCTGCAGCCATTTCATCATCGGGCAGGACCGGGTGGCGACCGGCAAGTCGCACGGACCGGCGGATGCCCAAGGAATTTTCGGCCGGTTCACGAGGGAGGACTTGGGCGTGACGCCGCTCTGTTTCGACATCGCCTTTTATTGCCGTTCCTGCGAGGGGATGGCCACCGCCAAGACCTGCACGCACCCGTTGTCGCAGCGAGTGAGCCTGAATTCCTCCGCGCTGCAGCAGATGCTCTCCGACGGCAAGCCCCCTCCGCCGGAGTTCACAAGGCCGGAGATCGCCGAGATCCTAAAGGAAGCTTATGTTAGTCAAACTTGAGAAGGTCTCAAAAAAGTTCTCCCACAATGGCAGCGGGATCGAGGTTTTAAAGGAAATCGACCTGGAGATTTCCGAAGGGGAATTTGTCTGCCTGGTAGGCCCCACCGGCTGCGGGAAAAGCACCTTAATCAATTTGATTGCGGGCTTGGAGATGCCAACCTCCGGACGGGTCCTGGTGGGCGGGGTTTCGGTCACCGGCCCGGGAACGGACCGGGTGGTGGTGTTCCAGGAAGCCGCCCTTTTCCCCTGGCTGAATGTGCGGGCGAACGTTGAATTTGGTTTAAAAATGAGCGGGATGCCGGCGGAAGACCGCCGGAAGAAATCAACGGAATATCTGAAGATGGTTCATCTGACCCGTTTCGCGGACTTCTACCCCCACCAGCTCTCCGGGGGGATGAAGCAGCGGGTGGCGATCGCGCGTGCGCTGGCGATGAACCCGAAGATCTTGCTCATGGACGAGCCGTTCGCGGCGCTCGATGCCCAGACCCGCCGGCTGCTCCACGAGGAGTTGCTGGAGATTTGGCAGCAGACGCGAAAAACGATCTTCTTCGTCACGCACAACGTGCGGGAGGCGACTGTGCTGGCGGACAAAGTGCTGACGATCTCCGCCCGGCCCGGCCGGATCAAGGGCGGCACCACGATCCGCTTGCCTAGGCCGCGGCGGGAGAGCGACCCGCATCTCATTGTCATTCAACAGAGGATCCTCCTGAGTTTGCAGGAGGAAATTGCCAAGGTGGTAAAAGATGAAGATCTGGATTACCTGGTTGAGAAAACTAGTCCTGTGGCTTCTGGTTCTGGCGGTCTGGGAAACGCTCTCTAGGGTTTCCCCGTGGATTCCGTCCGCAGTCGGGATCCTGCAGCGAGTGGCCGCTAACCTGACTGACACGGAGATTCTCTCGTCCCTGGGCCGGTCCCTGCTCAGGATGGCGGTCGGTTTCTTGGGAGTTTTTGTGCTGGGGATCGGCACCGGGTTGCTGTTGGGAAAATTCCGCTTGCTGGATGAGATCTTCGGCACCGCGGCGATGGCGTTGCACGCAATGCCGGGCGCGGCCTGGGTTCCTCTGGCCGTCCTCCTGTTCGGGTTGACTCAGTGGGCGGTGATCTTTACCGTTCTGCTGGGGGCGACCGGGATCGTCATGGTGAGCACCTCAGCCGGGATTAAGGAGGTGCCTCCTTTGCTGCTCCGGGCGGCCCGCACGATGGGAGCCCGAGGGGCCAAAATCTTCTGGCACGTTGTCGTCCCCTCGGCGGTCCCCCGTATCGTGGACGGCTTGAGATTGGCGTGGGCCTTCGGTTGGCGGGCTTTGATGGCAGGTGAGCTGATGATCGGTTCCTTGAAGGGGATGGGGGAAATCCTAAGCAGGGTTGCCAAGCAGCGGGATCTCCACGAGATCCTGGCCTTCATGATCATCATCGCGGTTGTGAGCGTGGTGATCGACCACCTGCTCTTCCGGAGGATGGAGCGCTTGGTGAAGACCCGGTGGGGGACCGCGTGAAGATCGCCCCGAGGGCGATGGAGGAGATGGTGGCGCATTGCCGGAAGGAGTATCCCAACGAAGCCTGCGGCTATCTGGCAGGCCGGGGAGAAGAAGTGGCGCAAACGTACCCGATCCGCAATGGGGCCGCCAGCCCCACCTGGTACGAGATGGATCCGGCGGAGCAGCTGAAGGCGCAGCGGGAGATCCGGCAGAAAGGGATGGAACATTTGGGGGTCTATCATTCGCACGTGGCGACGGAGGCTTATCCCTCCCGCCGGGACATCGAGCGGGCGACCGCCGTTCAGGATTTTTTCGACGGGCGGTACGTGCTGGTGACGTTGAAGGACGCTTCCCCCGGCGCGCGGGCCTTCACGATCCGGGACGGACACGTCGCGGAAGAAGAATTGGTTGAAACGTGAAATTTAAGATCGGCACGCGCGGCTCGAAGCTGGCCCTTGCGCAGGCCACTCAAGTGAAGGAACTGCTAGAGCGGGCCCACCCGGGAGCCGAGGCGGAGCTGGTGGTGATCAAGACCAGCGGAGATGCCCTGGCGGGCAAGCAAGCCGCCGGGCCCGAAGAGGCGCTCAAGGGGCTTTTCGTCAAAGAGATTGAAGAAGCTTTGCTGAGCGAAAAGGTGGACCTGGCGGTCCACTCGGCCAAAGACATGGAGACGGACCTCCCGGAAGAGCTTTTGATCGGGGCGGTCCTGAAGCGGGAGGACCCGAGAGACGCGCTGGTTTCAAGCCGGCCGGGGGGCTTAAAAGGGTTGCCCGCGGGGGCGCGGGTGGGGATCAGCTCCGTCCGCCGGCAGGCGCAGCTGAAGCGGGTGCGCCGGGATTTGGAGATCGTGCCGATCCGGGGCAATGTGGACACGCGCCTGAAAAAACTGGATGCGCAAGAGTACGATGCGCTGATCCTGGCCGCTGCCGGCTTAAAACGGCTGGGACTGGCGGAACGGATCAGCGAATTTCTGGATCCGGCGATCTTCCTGCCGGCGCCATGTCAGGGAACGCTGGCGATCGAAATCCGCCGGGACCGGCCGAGCATGGCCGAGCATCTGCGGGTGCTGGAGGACGCCGCTTCCCGCTGGGAATTGGAAGCGGAGAGAAGCCTTTTGAAAGCACTGGGCGGCAGCTGCCGGGTTCCGATCGGGGGCTTGGCCCGCGTGGCGGACGGGAACAACCTGTCGCTGGAAGGGGTGGTCCTTTCTCCCGACGGGCTGAAGGCGATCCGGCAGAGCGTTGCCGGCCCGGCGAAAGCGGCCCAGCGGCTCGGGAAAGAGCTGGCCAGCCACTTGCGCGCGGCCGGCGCGGACCGGCTGCTGTACGGGAATTGGGCGAACAAGGGATGAAAGGGAAAATCTATCTGGTGGGCGCGGGTCCGTCTGATCCGGAGCTGATCACGCGAAAAGGGGCGGCGCTGCTGCGCAAGGCCGGCTGCGTGATCTACGACCGGCTGGTCAACCGGGATCTTCTGAAACTGGCCCGGTCCCGCTGCGAGAAGATCTACGCCGGAAAGAGCGCCGACGAAAAAGGGCGCGGCCAGCGGAGGATCAACCGGCTGCTGGTCCAACAAGCGGCGAAGCACGCGGTGGTCGTGCGGCTCAAGGGAGGGGATCCGGCCCTGTTCGGAAGGATGAGTGAGGAGATCGAAACTTTGGAGAAAGCCGGCGTTCCTTATGAGGTGGTGCCGGGGGTGAGCTCCGTCTGGGCAGCCGCCTCCGCGCTGGGGATTCCGTTGACCGACCGGCGCCTTAGCTCCAGCGTCGCCTTTGTGACCGGGCACCGGGCCGCCGGGCGGTACCCGTCGGTCCGGTGGAAAGAGCTCTCCCGCGGGGCCGACACGCTGGTGGTCCTGATGGGGCGGGCGACCCTTTCGGAAATCGTCCGCCGGCTTCGCGCCGCGGGCCGCCCCGCCTCGACACCGGTCGCGTTGGTCCGCTGGGCATCGGATCCGAGGCAGGAGCTTTTGGTCAGCACGATCGGAGAAGTGGAAGCGGAACTTGCGCGCCGGCCCGGATTCGGTCCGCCGGTCGTCTTGATCATCGGCGAGGTGGTCCGGTTGGCCCGCGGCGGAAAAAAACCTCTCGCGGGACGGTCGGTCCTGGTGACCCGGCCGGTTTCCGACAGCGAGGGACTGGCCGGCCTATTGAAAGAAAAGGGAGCTGTCTGCCGTGCTCTGCCGACGATTGCAGTGCGGCCTGCCCGGATCGGAGCGGCACGGGCGAAGGCATTGCTCAAAGAATTACCGGGACAGGATTGGGTGCTGTTCAACAGCCATCACGGCGTGGAGGCCTTGCAGCGGCTGGCGGGCCGGGCGGGAAAACGGCTGGGCGCCCTGGTCCGAGCCAGGGTCTGCGCGATCGGGCCCCGTACCGAAGCGGCGGCGCGCGAGGCGGGGCTGAAGGTTTCTTTGCGGCCGACGGATTTTTCTCTGGAAGGGGTGCGCGCCGCTTTCGCGCGGGTGCCTCTGAAAGGAAAGAAGGTTTTTATTCCCCGGTCCAATCTCGCGATCGGAGATCCACTGGCGAAGTCATTGCGGGCGCGCGGCGCGCGGGTTACGGAAGCGGCACTGTACGACACGGTGCCGGTCCGCGTGCCGGCCGGGAAACTACGGCGGGCCCTTAAATATTTGGACGCGGCGACCTTCACCTCCGCTTCGACCGCCCGGAACTTTCTTTCGGCGGTCCGCGCGGCGGGGATTCCGGTCCGCGCGGCGCTCAACGGGACGGCGGTGGTGGCGATCGGCCCGGCGACCGCCCGGGAGCTGAAGAAGGGCGGCGTGCGCCAGGTTCATCTCCCGAAAAACGGGTGGACTGTGGAAGGATTGGCCGACGCGGTGGCGGAGGCACTGAAGCGATGAACTTGATCAGCGGTTTCCCGGTGCAGCGCCCACGCCGCCTGAGGGAGAACCCGGTCCTTCGCCGGCTGGTCCGGGAAGGGGACTGGGGCCCGCAGAAACTGGTGGCACCCCTGTTTGTGACCACGAAGAAGGGCAAGCAACGGATCTCTTCGATGCCGGGATTGCACCGCTTCGGGATTGCCGCTGCGGCGGCGGAAGCGAAAAAGCTCGAAGGGCTGGGGATCGGCGGTGTTCTGCTGTTCGGCATCCCGGCCTCCAAGGATGAGCGAGGGTCCCAGGCCTTCGCGGCCGGCGGCGTGGTGCCGCAGGCGGTGCAGGCGATTAAGAAAGCAGCGCCCGGCCTGGCGGTCATCACCGATGTTTGTTTGTGCGAATACACGAGCCACGGACACTGCGGGATTTTACGCGGCCGCAGCGTGGACAACGACGCGACACTGCCGGTGCTCTCGGAGATCGCCGTCTCGCACGCGCGTTCCGGCGCCGATCTGGTTGCCCCGTCGGCGATGATGGACGGGCAAGTGGCCGCGATCCGCCGGGGGCTGGACAAGGCCGGCTTCACGCAGGTGCCGGTGATGAGCTATTCGGTCAAATTCGCTTCGGCTTTGTACGGACCGTTCCGCGAGGCGGTGGGCTCCTCGCCGCGGTTCGGTGACCGGCGCGGCTATCAGATGGATACTCCCAACGCCGAGGAAGCGCTGCGGGAGACGGCGCTGGACATCCAGGAAGGGGCCGACATCGTAATGGTAAAGCCGGCCCTCACCTCATTGGATATCTTGAGGACGATCAAACGGCGGTTCCATTGGCCCGCCGCGGCTTATCAGGTGAGCGGCGAGTACGCGCTGGTCAAAGCGGCGGCCGCGAAGGGCTGGGTGGATGAAAAACGGTTGGTGCTGGAGCTCGCGGCGGCGATCCGCCGGGCGGGCGCGGACATCCTCATCACTTATCACGCGAAAGAATTGGCCGGTTGGCTGAAAGGGAAGGGGTGAACTCCATGGAAAGCAACGGAGAAAAGAAGGATTGGGTGGTGAGCGGACTCATCAACCCGGAGGCGCAGAAATCGGAGATCTCCCGGTTCGAGCGGGAGATCCAGCGGCTGGAAGAGAAAAAGCTGGATATGGACGATTTCCGCCGGTTCCGGTTGGAGAACGGCGTCTACGGGATTCGCGGCACGACAGACGAGCACATGATCCGGGTGAAGATCCGGTTCGGGGCGTTGAGCGCCGACCAGCTCGACGCGATCGCGCTCGTCGCGGAGAAGTTCGCGACGCCGAAGGTGGCGCACGTCACGACGCGGCAGGCGGTCCAAATGCACAAGGTGAAGCGGAGCAACGTGCCGGAAGCGCTGGAGATGATGACGAAATCGGGGCTCACCACGCGGGAGGCCTGCGGCAACACGGTGCGCAATGTCTCCTCCTGCCCGTTCGCCGGCATCGCCGCCGAGGAAGTGTTCGACGTGACCCCCTACGCCGACGCGGTGAGCCGCTATTTCTTGCGGCACGCGGTCTGCCAGAATCTTCCCCGGAAATTCAAGATCGCGTTTGAGGGCTGCCCCACCGACCACGCCCGCGTGCCGATCCATGATTTCGGCGCGGTGGCCAAGATCAAGATGATCGACGGCAAGCCGGTGCGCGGCTTCCGCACCTTCGTCGGAGGAGGGCTGGGGGCGGTGCCGTTCGCGCCGCACGAGTTGGAGGAGTTCACGCCGGTGGATCTGCTGATCCCGACGATCGAGGCGGTGATCCGCCTGTTCGACCGGTTCGGAGACCGGAAAAACAAGAACACGGCCCGCATCAAGTTCCTGATCAAGAAATGGGGCATGGAGGAGTTCCAAAAGCAGTTCATCGATGAGCGCAAAGCCACGATCCTGACCAGCCCCGGCCAGGGGGATTGGACGATCAAGCTCTACGACCAGGAGGCGCCGCCGCCCGCGCCGGCAGTGAAGGGATTGACGGTCGCGCAGGGGACGCCGGAATACAAGCGTTGGGCCGAGACCAACCTGTTCAAGCAGAAGCAAAAGGGCTACGTGGCGGTTCAGGTCCGCTGCGCGCTGGGGGACATCGGGGTGCCGCAGATGCGGGGCGTCGCGGAGCTGGCCCGGAAGTTTAACGGGGGCCGCCTGCGGACGGTGATCTCGCAGAACCTGCTGCTGCCCTGGGTGCGGGAGGAATCGGTGCCGGCCGTTTACGAAGCGCTGGCGCGGTTAGGGATCGCCTCCGCTGAGGCCGGCCTGCTCTCCGACGTCACCCGCTGCCCCGGAGCTGACACCTGCCAGATCGCGATCACCCATTCGAGGGGGCTTGCGATGTCGTTCGGAGACATCTTCGCGGACGGCGGAAAAACGCTAGCGCAGGATGAGGCGCTGAGGAACCTGTCGATCAAGATCAGCGGCTGCCCCAACTCCTGCGGGCAGCATCACATCGCCGACATCGGGTTCCACGGCGCTTCGACCGAGATCAACGGCCACCAGGTGCCGACCTACATGGTGATGGTGGGCGGGCGGACGGAAGAAGGGGTGGCGCAGTTCGGCCACCGGCTGGGGATGGTGCCGGCCAAGCGGGTTCCGGAAGCGGCCCGGAAATTGCTGGAGTTGTACCGGGCCCAGCGCCAGGGGAAGGAAGAAGGTTTCAGGCAATGGGTGGAGCGGACCGGCGCCGAGCAGCTGAAGAAAGAGATGGACCCGTTCCGGACGCTGCCGCCGTTCGAGCAGGCTCGGGAGATGTACGAGGACCTCGGAGATTTCGGCGAGTTCAAGCTGGAGGTCGGCAAGGGGGAATGCGCGGCGTGACGGCGAGGACGAACGCTTCCTGCTGGAAAGAGGCCCGGCGTTACTTAGTCGGCGGGGTTAACTCTCCCGTCCGCTCGTTCCGCGGCGTGGGGGGGCGGCCGTTCTTCGTGGACCGGGGGAAAGGTCCGACCCTCTGGGACGTGCAGGGCCGGCGCTACCTGGATTTCATCGGCTCCTGGGGGGCCTTGATCCTGGGCCACCGGAACCCGGAGGTGATGCGGGCGGCGGAGAAGGCGCTTGAAAAAGGCACCACGTTCGGGACGCCGACGCCGGGCGAAGCGGAGCTCGCGCGGGAGATTGCGAAGGCGGTCCCCTCAATCGAGCAGGTCCGGTTCGTCTCCTCCGGGACCGAGGCAGTGATGAGCGCGGTAAGGCTTTCCCGCGCCGCCACCGGCCGCTCCAAGATCCTGAAATTCGACGGGGCGTACCACGGGCACTCCGACGCCCTGCTGGCGCGGGCCGGCTCAGGGCTGGCCACCCTCGGGATCCCCGCTTCGCCGGGCGTGCCGCGCGGCGTGACCGCCGACACGATCACGGTTCCCTTCAATGATCTTGCCGCGGTGGAAGCGGCGGTTCGCCGGCACGGCAAGGGCTTGGCCTGCGTTCTCGTGGAGCCGGTGATGGCCAACATCGGCGTGATCCCGCCCGCGCCCGGGTTTTTGGAGGGTTTGAGGAAACTGACCCGCCGTTGCGGGGCGCTGCTCATCTTTGATGAGGTGATCACGGGGTTCCGGGTGGCATATGGCGGGGCGCAAGCTCTCTATGGCGTGAAGCCGGACCTGACCGTTTTAGGGAAGGTGATTGGCGGCGGGTTCCCGGTCGGCGCCTATGGCGGCGCTCGGCGCTGGATGAGCCAAGTGGCGCCCGAGGGGCCGGTCTATCAGGCGGGCACCCTGTCCGGGCACCCCGTCGCGATGGCGGCAGGGCTGGCGACTCTCAAAGTGCTGCGGCAGCCCGGAACCTACGAGCTGCTGGAAAAACGGACGCGGCAGTTGCGGCTGGGGCTCACGCTGTTCGCGCAGAGGGTGGGCCTCAAAACGGCGGTGAACCAGGTGGGCAGCCTACTGACCCTTTTCTTTTCCGAACCACCGGTCCGGACGGCCAAGCAGGCTAGGCGCTCGGACGCCGCCCTCTACCGCCGCTATTTTCACGGCATGCTCTCGCGCGGCATTTACCTGCCGCCCTCGCCCTACGAGGCCTGGTTCCTCTCGACGGCGCACGGGATGCCGGAGATTGAGAAAACGCTGCTGGCGCACGCCGAAGTCCTTGAGGAGATCACCCGGTGAGCCGCAAGATCGCCCAGTCCATCCTGGAGTTGATCGGAGACACGCCGATGGTGGAGCTGACCAAGGTGGTGGGCCCCGGGGCCGCCACAGTTTATGGAAAGCTCGAGGCCTTCAATCCGGGCGGGTCAGTGAAAGACCGGATTGCCTTTGGGATGGTGGAAGACGCGGAGAAGCGGGGTCTTCTCAAGCCCGGAGGAACGATCGTGGAACCGACCAGCGGCAATACCGGCATTGGTCTCGCGATGGTCTCCGCGGTTCGGGGCTACCGGTTGGTCCTGGTGTTGCCGGAAGGGATGAGCACTGAGCGGGTGAGCCTCCTGGAACGGTACGGCGCGGAGGTGGTGATCACGCCGGCCAACGAAGGAATGGCCGGCGCGGTCAAGAAGGCCCGGGAGCTGACCTCCACGATCCCCGGCGCTTTCATGCCGCTGCAATTTTCAAACCCGGTCAACCCCCGCGTGCACCGCCAGACCACCGCGCAGGAGATCTTAAGAGCGGTGGAAGGAGAGATCGATGCTTTCGTGGCCGGCGTCGGCACCGGCGGAACGATCACCGGCGTCGGCGAAGTGCTCAAGAAGAAAAACCCCCAACTCCGGGTGGTGGCGGTGGAACCCAAGAGCTCCGCGGTTCTCTCCGGGAAGCCCGCCGGCAACCACCGGATCCAGGGAATCGGGGCGGGATTCATTCCGGAGGTGCTGGATCGCTCGGTGATCGATGAGGTGATCACCGTGGAGGATATGGACGCCTACACGATGGCTCGCCGGCTCGCGAAGGAGGAGGGGGTGCTCGTCGGCATATCGGCGGGAGCGGCGGTCTGGGCGGCGATCAAGGTGGCTAACCAATTAGGTAAGGGGAAGACCGTCGTGGTGATCCTGCCGGACACCGGGGAGCGGTACTTGAGCCTCGACCCCTATTTCGAGGAGTTTTGATGGGGATCCGCCCTTCGAGCCGGTTTTCCTACGCGCTCAAGGCGCTGGTGGATTTGGCGGTCCATCAGGGGACCGGTCCGGTCACCATGGCGGTGATTGCCAAGCGGCAGGGGATCCCGCTCCGTTCCCTAGAGCAGCTGTTCAACCGGCTGCGGCGCAGCGGGCTGATCCAGGCGGAGCGCGGTCCCCGCGGCGGCTACTGCTTAAGCCGTCCGGCCCAGCAGATCCGGGTCCGGGCGGTCTTCGAAGCGCTGGAGCTGGCGGCCCTCTCTTCCAAGCGGCGTCCGGCGGTTTCTCCCGATGATCCCGCCCGCTCGGTTTGGAAGCAGGTGGAGTCGGCGGTCAGAACCACGTTGGACGCCACGACGCTGGAAGCGCTGGCAGTGCAGATGCGGGAGAAAGTGGCCGCCCCCATGAAACACCGCTACACGTTCCACATTTAGAGCCCTCGAAAATTTCCCCGGTTCACCCCTTGTCATTTTTAAAAAAACTCAGGTATGCTTCCGGGTGTAGGTTTCAAGAGCATTGCCGACTCACGCTGATCTCAAGGCAAACTCGCCGAAAGGCGGGGACGCAAAACTATAGGGCCCTTCGTGGGTAGCCAGATACCGGCGCTGAGTAGAACGGCCCGCCGCTTCAAGCGGCGGGCCGTTGGCTTTCCCGACCCCCCTGTGCTATCCTGAATTTTCATGAGGGAAAAGAAACAGGCCTTGCGCGAAAAGACCCTCCGGCGCCTCCGCCAGCAGCCCGAATCCTCCCGGAACAAAAAAAGCCTGGCCATCGGCCGCCGGTTGTTTCGGACCCGCCTCTACCGGCGGGCCAAGCGGCTGCTCTGCTATGCGGCCATCGGCGGGGAGGTGCAGACCCGGGAAATCCTGGAAAAAGCTCTTTCCGATGGAAAAAAGGTCTTTGTGCCGGTTGTGACCGACCGCTCCAGGCGCCACATGGTGGTTGCCCAGGTCAAGGATTTGGAGAAGGACCTGGCCCACAAGGGACATTACGGTATCGCGCACCCGCTGAGGCTTTCCAGTAAGGAAATCCCTTTGAGCACGCTGGATCTGCTCATCCTGCCGGGGGTCGCTTTCGACGGCCAAGGCAACCGGCTGGGCAGGGGTAGTGGTTATTTCGACCGGTTCCTATCCCGGGTGCCGGCCCGGGTGCCGCGCGTGGGGCTCGCTTTCCGGTTCCAGGTGGTGGAAAAACTGCCGAGCGAAACGCATGACCAGCCGGTTTCACGGGTGATCACGGAGTAAAAATGAAAATCCTGATTGTGGGAGATGTGGTGGGTTCGCCGGGGCGGGACGCCGTGAAGGCGCTGGTCCCCATTTTGCGGGCCCGGAGGAAGCTGGACTTTTGTATCGTCAACTGCGAGAACATCGCCGGCGGGGCGGGTGTTACTCCGAAGACCGCGCAGGACCTGCTGGACACGCCCGGCATCGACTCGCTCACCAGCGGCCAGCACATCTGGCGCTACCGGGAGATCGGCCCGTACATGGGGGCCGAGCCGCGGCTCCTCAAACCGGCCAACTACCCGAAAGCGACTCCGGGATTCGGCGCCTACGTCTACACCGCGAAGAACGGGACGAAGGTGGGGGTGCTCAACCTGCTCGGAAGGGTCTTCATGGGGATCGACGCGCTGGACGACCCGTTCCGGATCGGAATGGGACTCATCGACGAGATGCGTAAGCAGACGCCCATCATCATCGTCGACATGCACGCCGAGGCCACCTCTGAGAAAATCGTGATGGGTTGGTACCTGGACGGCCATGTGAGCGCCGTTGTCGGAACGCACACGCACATCCAGACCGCCGACGAGCGGATCCTTCCGAAAGGGACCGCCTACCTCACCGACCTCGGCATGACCGGCCCGTACGATTCGGTGATCGGCCGGCAGGTGGAGCCGGTGTTGGAAAAATTTCTGACTGGTATGCCGAACCGGTTCGACGTGGCGACCGGAAACGTGAAGTTGTGCGGCGCGATCATTGAGGTGGACCCGGCGACCGGCAAGGCACTGAGCATCGAGAGGGTGCAGGAGCAGTTCGGTGATTGACCTCACTTCGTCCGTATTATCCCTTTGGGAATCGGAGTTAAGTATGCGATCGGCGTCACCCGTGGTCGATCGCCTCACTGTACGGGAGCTTCCTCAGTCGGACCGGCCGCGCGAGCGGATGGCGGCGCTCGGATCACAAAATCTCTCTGCTGTTGAGCTCTTGGCATGTTTGTTAGGGCGAGGCGGGTCGGGTGAGTCGGTATTGACCGTAGCGCAGCGGTTGCTGGCGAAGTTCGGCTCCCTTTCCGGAATTTCCGCCGCATCGGTCGAGGAGCTTTCGCAAGTTCGTGGAGTGGGGCTCGCGAAGGCCTGCCAGCTCAAAGCCGCTTCGGAGATCGGCCGGCGGGCGGAGTTGTCCGCCGGCGAGACGGCCACCGGCCGCCCGCTGGAAACGGTGGAAGCGGCCGGCCGGGCCGCCCGCCGGTATCTGGCCGGACGGAAGAAGGAGCATTTCATCCTATTGCTGCTCGACTCTCGCCACCGCCTCCTGCGGGTGGCGGAGGTCTCCGTCGGCACGCTGGACATGAGCGTGGTCCATCCGCGCGAGACGTTCCGGGAGGCGATCACGGCCAGTGCCGCGGCGATCATCCTGGCCCACAACCACCCCTCCGGTGACACGGCCCCCAGCCGGGAAGATTTGGAGCTGACCCGCCGCCTCACCGAGGCCGGCCGGCTGTTGGGGATCCCGGTGTTGGACCATCTGATCGTCGGCGCGGGGAAATTCTTAAGCCTGCGGAATGCCGGCTTCATCGAGGAAAGCTAACCCATGCGGGTGCGCAATTACCAGCTGAACAATCCCGATGGGGGGGAGCTCTCCCGCGTGGCGGAACCGTTCGCGGGGGACCTATCCCCTGAGCCGGCCCGCCGGACCCTCACCGTTTCGGAGCTGACCCGTCAGCTCAAGGAGCTGTTCGAGCAGACCTTTGCTTACTCCGTTTACGTCGAGGGGGAACTCTCCGACCCGAAGATTTACCCCAGCGGCCACCTCTGGTTTGATCTCAAGGATTCCCAGTCCACGCTCAAGTGCGTCATGTGGAAAGAGAGCGTCCGGGCGATGAAGTTCCAGCCGGAGCAGGGCCTCCAGGTGATCTGCAGCGGCCGGGTGGAGTTCTACGCGCCGCGCGGCGAGGTCAAATTCTCCGTCCGCTCGATCGAGCCGAAGGGGATGGGGGCGCTCCAGCTGGCCTTCGAGCAGCTCAAGGAGAAACTGCAGAAGGAAGGGTTGTTCTCCGAGGAGCGCAAGCGGCCTCTGCCGGCTTTCCCGCAGAGGGTCGGACTCGTCACCTCCCCACAAGGGGCGGCGATCGACGACATGCTGCGAATTTTACGTGGCGAGGTGGAGGTGCTCTTGAAACCCTCCCGCGTGCAGGGAAACGGCGCCGCCGAAGCGATCGCGCGCGGCATCGAAGAGCTGAATGACCGGGACGGGCTGGATCTGCTGATCGTGGGCCGCGGCGGCGGGTCGCTCGAAGACCTGTGGGCCTTCAACGAAGAGGTAGTGGCCCGCTCAATTTTCCATTCCCGGCTGCCGGTGATCTCCGCGGTTGGGCATGAAAAAGATTGGTCCATCGCGGACCTCGTGGCCGATCTGCGGGCCCCGACGCCGACCAAGGGGGCGGAGATGGTGCTGTCCCAGCGGCGCCTCTGCCTGGACCGTCTAGCGGCGGTGCTGGAAGAGCCGGCCTTCACCGAGCCGAAGGAGTGGCTGGTGGAACGGGATACGCACCGGCTGCAGCTTTTGCAGGGGGATTTGCTCGCCTGCTCGCCGCAGGCTTTCCTACGGCACCAATCGGAGCGGTTGCATGGCCTGCGGGGGACGCTCAACACTTCCATCCAGCATCTTCTGCGGGAGACCACCGACCGGGTACACGGACTGGCCGGCCAACTGCACGCGCTGAGCCCCCTGTCGGTGCTCGATCGGGGCTATTCCATCACCTTTGATGAACAGGGCCGCATTTTGAAGAAGGCTTCGCAAGTTAAACCAGGCGACCGGCTCCGGACACGGCTCCACCAGGGCCACCTCCGCAGCCGCGTCGAAGAGATCGAAGGAGAATGAGCATGGCGACGAAGACCAAAGGAGGCGCGTTCGAACTCTCACTCGAGCGGCTTGAGAAGATCGTGGAGGAACTGCAGGCCTCGGAGCTTCCGCTGGAGGCGCGCCTCAAGCGGTTTGAGGAAGGAGTGGCCCTTGTGAGGGAGTGCAAGAAGTCGCTCGACACCGCCGCCAAGAAGGTGGAGGTGCTGATCAAGTCCTCCGGCGGCAAGGTGGAGGCCCGCCTCTTCGATGAGGTGCGCCAGCGCCTTCGGGAGACCGGCTCCGGCGAGTACGAGGCGAAGGAAGAGACCACCGACTGACATGGTCCGAGTCCGCTTTGCCCCATCCCCCACCGGTTTCCTGCACGTCGGATCCGCGCGGACCGCCCTGTTCAACTGGCTCTTCGCCCGGCACGAGGGAGGCCAGTTTTTACTGCGCATCGAGGACACCGACCTCGTCCGTTCCAAGAAGGAATTCCTGGAGGAGATCCTGGAATCCCTACGTTGGCTGGGGCTGAACTGGGAAGGGGAGACGATCTTCCAGAGCCAGCGGGCGGAGCAGGGGATCTACCGGCAGGCGGCCGAGAAGCTGCTGGCCGAAGGAAAAGCTTACCTGGACGGCAAGGCGGTCCTGCTCAAGATCGCGCCGGGCGAGATCATCCCGATGGAGGATGTGGTGCACGGCCAGATCCGGGTGAACACGCTGGAGATCAAGGACCAGGTGCTCATGAAGTCCGACGGGATGCCGACCTACAGTTTCGCCTGTGTCGTCGATGATTCGGCCCTTGGAATCACGCACGTGATCCGCGGCGACGACCACATCTACAACACCCCGAAACAGTTCCTGATACACCGGGCGCTGAATCTCACCCCGCCGGTCTACGTCCACATCCCGCTGATTCTGGGAGAGGACCGCTCCCGGCTTTCCAAGCGGCATGGCGCCACCAACCTGAACGATTACCGGACGATGGGGATCCTGCCGGAAGCGATGGTGAATTTCCTGTCCTTGCTTGGCTGGTCCCCCGGCGGGGACCGGGAGGTCCTGCCGCTGGCGGAGATCGTGAAGGTCTTCGACTTAAAGCGGATTGGAAAGACCGTCGCCATTTTCGACCTGAAGAAACTGC
>JAUSCU010000038.1 GCA_030651065.1 Candidatus Omnitrophota bacterium
CGGTCCTCACCAAGATCAGGGGGCTGAACCCCGACCTCATTTACTTCGCTGGGATGTTCCCCGAGGCGGCGCTGCTGCTCAAGCAGAGGTTCAAGCTTGGCCTCACGGCCAAGTTCCTCGGCGGCGACGGCTTGTTCGAACCGGCCCTCATTGAGCTGGCGACGCCGGAGGCGGCGGAAGGGATGTCCCTCACCACGCTGGGCGGGGATATTCGCAGCCTGCCGTCGGCGCAGGCGTTCGTGCAGGCCTTTGAGAGCAAGTACGGGAGCTTGGGGGCCTACTCCTGGTACGCTTATGAATCCACCCAGATCGCGTTAGAAGCGATCCGCCGCGCCGGCAAGAAAAACCGGGCCGCTGTGCTGGAGGCCATGAAGGGGATGAACGGCTACTCCGGCATCCTGGGCGTCCACAATTTTGATTCGAAGGGAGACACCAGCCTGCGCACGATCGGCATCTACACCGTCTTGCAGGGCAAGTTCCAGTTCGTCGAAGCGTCGGAAGGGTGAACCTTTTTCTCCAGCAGCTCCTCAACGGCCTGACCATCGGCGCGGTCTACGCGCTGATCGCGCTCGGCTACACGATGGTCTACGGAATCCTCCAGATGATCAACTTCGCCCACGGCGAGGTCTTCATGGTGGGGGCCTATTTTGGTTTGAGCGTGATCCTGGCGTTTGGCCTGGCGGCCCCGGTTCCGGGCGGAGTCGCGTGGCTGGTCGGGGTGATCTGCGCCGCGGCGGCCGGCTGCGCCCTGCTGGGCCTTCTGATCGAACGGGTCGCCTACCGCCCCCTCCGCAAAGCCCCGAAGCTGTCGGTGCTGATCACCGCGATCGGCGTTTCCTTTTTCCTGCAGAACGCCGTGATGCTTTGCTGGGGCGCGCAGGACCGGTACGTGCCGGAACTTCTGCCGGTCCGGCAGATGGGGGAGGGGGCCGTGGCGGTCACCCCAATGCAGGTGGTGATCTTCGCCGTCAGCCTCCTGCTGATGATCGGCCTGCAGTGGGTGGTCCACGGCACGAAGCTTGGCCGCGGCATGCGGGCGGTCGCGCAGGACCCGCTGGCCGCGCGCCTCATGGGGATCCCGGTGGACCGGGTGATCGCGGTGACCTTCGCGATCGGCTCGGCGCTGGCCGGAGTGGGGGGCGTCCTCTTTGGCGTTTATTACTCCACGATCAATTTCCATGATGGGTACCTGACCGGCCTCAAGGCTTTCACGGCGGCGGTGCTGGGTGGGATCGGCAACCTGCCGGGCGCAATGCTCGGCGGATTGCTGTTGGGCCTGCTGGAAGCGCTCGGGGCCGGCTACATCTCCGCGCAGTGGAAAAACGTGGTCGCCTTCGCGGTGCTGATCCTGGTTTTGCTGCTGCGGCCGCGCGGGCTGCTCGGGGAGCGGCTGGCCGAACGGGCATGAATCCTTACCACACCGAGATCCTGGCCACCGCCGCCCTCTACGCGCTGCTGGCGCTGGGGCTAAACTTGATCGTCGGCTACGCCGGTCTTCTGCATCTAGGCTACGCCGCTTTCTTCGGGATCGGGGCCTACACCTACGCGTTGCTCAACCTCCACCTCGGCTGGCCCTTCTGGGCCGGCCTGCCGGCAGCCGGGCTGGTCGCGGGAATCGCGGCGGTGCTGTTGGGCCTTCCGGCCATCCGCGTCCGCGGCGATTACCTGGCGATCGTGACGCTTGGGTTCGGGGAGATCGTCCGGGTGGTGGCCACGAACCTGGAAGGATGGACTGGCGGCCCCAACGGCCTGATGGGGATCGCTCATCCGTCGATCGGTCCGATCCGGTTCGGTGTTGACGCGGGGCCCTATTTTGTTCTGTTGGTGTTCCTGGTCGCGGCCGTCGCCTGGATCAGCGTTCGCCTGCGCCGCTCCCGGTTGGGGCTGGCCTGGCTCGCTATCAAGGAAGATGAACTGGCCGCCGGCTGTCTCGGCGTGGACCCGCTGCGGATGAAGCTTCTGGCTCTGGCTCTCGGCGGCTGGGTCGCCGGGATGGCCGGCTGCGTCTTCGCGGCCAAGCAGGGAACCATCACGCCGGACAGTTTCGATTTTATCCAATCGGTGATGATCCTGGCGATGGTGATCCTGGGGGGTTTAGGTTCGGTGGCCGGCGCCATATGGGGTGCCGCCATCCTGAGCATCGCGCCGGAGCTGCTGCGGGAATTCTCCACTTACCGGATGCTGCTGTTCGGGCTCATGATGATCCTGCTGATGCGGGTGCGGCCGCAGGGGCTGTTTGGAAAATGAGCGAGACGCTGCTCTGGGTGGACCGCGTGACCAAGCGGTTCGGCGGCGTGGTGGCGCTCTCCCAGGTGAGCTTTGAGGTGCGCCGCGGCAGCATCGTGAGCTTGATCGGCCCCAACGGAGCGGGCAAGACCACCCTGTTCAACTGCGTCAGCGGCGTGATCCGGCCCGAGGAGGGGGTGATCCGGTTTTTCTCCGGAGGGCAGGAGGAGCGGCTCTCCGGCTTAGCGCCGCACGAGGTGGCCCGGATGGGGATCGCCCGGACCTTCCAGAACATCCGGCTGTTCCACGGCATGTCGGTGATGGAGAATGTCCGGGCCGGCACCCATGTGCGGACCCAGGCGGGGCTGCTCGAGGCGGTCTGGCCGTGGGCCGGCCGCGCGCGCCAGGAGGAGCACTGGGCTTTCGACCGGTCCATGCGCCTGCTGGAGCGGCTTGATCTTGCCGCCGCGGCCCACCGTCCGGCCGACGCCCTCTCTTACGGGCAGCAGCGGCGTGTGGAGTTGGCCCGCGCCCTCGCCTCCGATCCGGAACTGCTGATGCTGGACGAGCCGGCCGCCGGCCTCACCCGCCAGGAAAAGGAATCCCTGATGGAGTTCCTCCGGGAACTGCAGCGGGAGGGGCTGACTATCCTGCTGATCGAACATGACATGAAGGTGGTGATGCCGGTCTCCGACTGGGTTGTGGTGCTGGATTACGGCGCCAAGATCGCCGAGGGGGTCCCCAAGGGGGTCCAGGAAGACCCGCGCGTGATCGAAGCTTATCTGGGGGCGAGGGCCTGATGGCCGCGGCGCCGGACCTGCTTTCCGTGGAGGACCTGCACGTCCGTTACGGCTCCGTGGAGGTGCTCAAGGGGATTTCGCTCAAGGTCCGGCGGGGCGAGATCGTGGCCTTGATCGGCGCCAACGGAGCGGGCAAGAGCACGGCGCTCATGGCGATCTCCGGGATCGTTCCGGCCTCGAAAGGGAGCATTCGTTTCTCCGGCCGGGAGATCCGGTCTCTCCCATCGGAGCAGCGGGTGTCGCTTGGAATCACGCAGGTGCCGGAAGGGCGCCGTCTTTTTCCCCGTATGACCGTGAAAGAAAATCTGTTGATCGGTGCCACTCTGCGGACGGACCGGTCCGAAATAGAAAAGGACCTGGCCTGGGTGCTGAAGTTGTTCCCGGTCTTGAAGAAGCGCTCGCTGCAGCTGGCGGGTACCCTGTCGGGCGGGGAACAGCAGATGCTGGCCCTCGCGCGCGGTTTGATGGCGAAACCCACCTTGCTGCTGCTGGATGAGCCGTCGCTGGGCCTCGCCCCCAAGCTGATCGGTGAAGTCTTTTCCCTCATCCGGAAGATCCACGAGATGGGGATCACGCTGCTGCTGGTGGAGCAGAATGCCTACCAGGCGCTGCAGGTGGCGCAGACCGCCTACGTGTTGGAGACCGGCACCATCGCGCTGCACGGGCCGGCGGAGCGCCTGCGCCAGGACCCATCGGTTAAACGAGCCTACCTCGGCGGATGAAAACCCTCCTTCGTTTGACGGCGGTCCTGGCGGTGGTGGCCTGCCTCGCAATTTGGGCCAGTGTGCGCTCATTCCGTGTATTCTTAGAGGAGGATCTGGTCGCGGTGGTTCAGTGTGAGGCGGCCCCGGACGGGGTTTCGTACCGGTTCTTGATCGAGGTCACGCAGCAGGAGGGTCCGGTTGCCGGCCGCCGCGAGAGATTCCCAATGTCGGGAGACCAGTGGTCCGCCGGCGGAGAGATCCTTAAATGGGCGCCGTGGCTGACGTTCCTGGGCGCGAAGAGCTGCCACAAGCTGACCCGCTTGAGTTCCCGCTATGAAACGGCAAAGGAGGAGATGAGCCAACCCCGCTTCGCGTATGACTTAAATGGCGGCAGCACTCCGCTGTGGCGCTGGCTGCGCCGCTGGGGAGCGCGGCTGCCGTTCGTGGACGCCGTTTACGGGAATTCCGTTTACGTCCCCGCGCGGCCGGGCGGGTGCTGGGGCCTCTACGTTACCCATTCCGGCTATGGGGTCCGTCCTCTGCGGAGGTCCGCCAGATGATCCGCGATTGGAGGTTGCGCAAGAAGATCGCCTTCGGCGTCATCGGCCTTCTCTTCCTCAACACGGCCGTCGGCGTTTTTCTCTCCTGGCAGGTGGCTCGCCAGTTCAAAACCACCCTGCCGCCCGGCAGCACGGTGGGCAGCGTCGTCTGGAGCCCTCCGTTTGGCGTAATGCTGGAGATGCTTTCCATTCCGGATTCCAGCGGGAAGAATCCGTTCCTGCTCCAAGCGGACCGGGTCACTCTTCAGATTCCCTGGTGGGGGCTGCTGGCCCGTCCGTTTCCGGCCAAGGTCATCATGGTGCGGCCGCACCTCAAAGTCGGGTCGGAGAACATTGACCTGCTGGTGGGCGGTCTGGAGGATGACCCGCACGACTGGGTGCTGACGTCCTTCGAGAACCCAGTCCTGGGCAAAATCCCATTCGTCCCGTTCGGGATCCAAGTGATCAATGGCCGGGTGGACGTGATTGAGCAGGAGATTCGGGCCGAGGCGCCCGTCTTCATCGCCGACCACGTAAATCTCTCGCTGGAGCTGACCGCCACCGGGATCGAGCCGACGATCCACCTGGTGAGCAAGGGCGATTTCGTAACGGAATCAGGCGAACTCATCGGCAAGCAGGAGGTGGAACTCCGCTACCAGCCGCGCGTGAAGGCGATCGAGGGCAACCTACGGTTGCGGCACGAACGGCTGGGGGATTTTCGGAACCTCTACCAGTACGCCCCCCGCCCGATCTTCATCGAGGGGGGCATCGCGGATTTCTCCATGAAGTTCGCGCTGATCGGCGGCAAGCATGTGAAGATGACCGTCCACACCCTCGTTCAGAACCTGGACTTGACCGGCAAGGTAGGGGAGGTCTCCTGGGCCGATATCCTACACGCGGTGGAAGATGAGAACCGGATCTATGAGTGGACCGTGCCGGCCGAGGGGGATCTGGACGACCCGGCCTTCAGCCCCCACGATCACGTGCTGAGGGAAGTCGAATGGAAGATGAAAGAGAAGGCGGCCAGCCGGGGGCTCGGGATCCCCGAGCAGATGTTCTTTTATGCCGATACGCCGGAGGCTTAAGCTTTTCCTGGCGGTGCTGGGGCTATTGGCCCTGGGTTTCGCCCTCTTCTCCGCTTGGTTTTTCCCGCGTCTGTTGATCGACCAGCTTGGCAGTCTGCCCGTTCCGGTCTGGTCGGAGCGGCCTCCGCGCTGGAGTGGTTTCCTGCAATTGACCATCGACAATCTGGAGATTTCAAATCCCGCCGGCGATAGCCCGCCGGTTCTGGCGATCCGCACCGCGACGGTACGCGCCCCTTGGTGGGGACTGCTCCTGCGTCCGATGCCGATCGAGCTCACTCTCGAATCCCCCCAGATTACGATGGACACGCAGATGGGGAACACTCTCCTTCAGCAGGTGGACTTCCTCCCGATGGGGTCCACCTGGCAGAGCGCGGAAGAGGGGCAGCGGGCGGCCCGGCAGTTCGGAAAGATCGAGCCCGGTTCAATCAAGGTCGTCCCGGTCAGTCTCAAGATCCGGGATGGCCGGATGGACATCCGGGACGCCCAGGTCCGGAAGGACGCGCCCCTCTACAGTATCGCCCACCTGGAGGCGGATCTCTGGATGACCTCTCCGCTGGAATACCCTTCCATCCATTTCACCGCGCGGGCGCAGTTCGTGACGAAAGAAGATAAACAAGTCGGCTTCCTCTCCGCCAGGTGCCAGGCGAGCGCCACTCTCAAGCAGATGGAGGGGAAACTGGAAATCTGGTACGACCAGCTGGAGGATTTCCGCTGGGTCTACCAGAAGGCGCCCGATCCCTTCACGTTCGACGGCGGGGCGGGCGGGCCGGTCATCCGGTGGGAGTACAAGGAAGGCCGGTTCAAGGCTGGCATGCAGTGCCGGGCGAAGAACCTGCGGATTGGCGGCACCATCGGCGGGGAGGTCCCCTGGCAGCAGGTACTCGATACCCTCGCCGACCGGAACGGTGAGATTGATCTCACCGTGGAGACCGAGGGGATCTGGGGAGATCCGGGTTTCGACGTCCACAACCGGATCTTGAGCGAGCTAGACTGGGCGATTAAGGAGCGGGCCGCGGCGCAGGGGGTCCGGGTGCCGGGCCGCATCTTCTACGGTCTTCTCACAGATCTGATATAATGATCTTTCCCCGATGATTTCCCGCTACACTCCCCCACGGATGGGCCGGATCTGGACGCAGGAAGCGCGCTTCCAACGGATGCTGGAAGTGGAGCTCCTCGCGTGTGAGGCCCTTTCTAAGTTGGGCCGGGTTCCCGCCGCCGCTGCACGCCGAATCCGCCGCCGGGCGAAGCTCGACGCCGTGCAGGTGGACCGCCGCGAGAAGGAAACCAAGCACGACGTGGTCGCCTTCCTGGGAGAGCTGGCCTCCCACATCGGTTCTGACGCTCAGTACCTCCATCTTGGCCTCACCTCCAGCGACGTGCTGGACACCGCCACCGCCGTCCAGCTGAAGGAAGCCTCCGACCTCCTGCTGGAGGACCTGGAAAAGCTGCGCTCTCTCACCGGCCGGCTGGCCCGCAAGCACCGGGAGACCGTCTGCATCGGCCGCACGCACGGCGTGCACGCCGAGCCGACCACCTGGGGATTGAAGCTGGCGGTTTTCTACGCGGAGCTGACCCGGGCGGAACAGATGCTGCGGCTTGCCCGCGACATCGTGGCGGTTGGCAAGGTTTCCGGCGCCGTCGGCACCTTCGCCCACCTCGACCCCTTCGTGGAGAAATACATCTGCCAAAAGCTCGGGATCACGCCGGCGCCGGTCTCGACGCAGGTGGTCCCGCGGGACGGCTACGCGGTGCTGCTCTGCCGGCTGGCGATTGTGGGAGGGATGCTGGAGCGGATGGCGACCGAGATCCGCCACCTGCAGCGGACCGAGGTGCTGGAGGCGGAGGAGCCGTTCGAGGAAGGGCAGACCGGCTCCTCCGCGATGCCCCACAAACGGAATCCCGTCTCCTGCGAGCGGGTCACCGGGATGGCCCGGCTGCTGCGCGGCTACGCGTTGACTTCCCTTGAGAACATCCCCCTCTGGCACGAGCGGGACATCGCCCACTCCTCCGCGGAGCGGGTGATCTTGCCCGACGCCACAATCACGCTCGATTACATGATCCTGGAGATGGCGCGGATCCTGCAGGGGCTCAAGATTTACCCGGAACGGATGCTCCGCAACCTGGAGCTGACCCGGGGTCTCATCTTCTCCGAGTCGGTTCTGTTGGCCCTGATGGGCAAGGGGCTCGTTCGCCCGGCCGCCTACAAGATCGTACAGAGAAGCGCCATGGCCGCTTGGGCGGGGAAGGGGGAATTCCTCCACCTGCTTGAGCAAGACCCCCAGGTGAAAAAACTCTTGAAGCCCAAAGAACTTAAAGAGTGCTTCGATCTCAAACGGCACTTGAAGCACACCGGAATGATCTTCCGCAGGGTGGGGCTGTGACGACCGCCTCCGCCACCGGGAGCATCTGGAGGTTCGCCGTCCGTTTGCGGAAAGACCTGCGGGACGCCGAAGCGGAAGGGCTGAAAGCGGACGCGCTGGACCTGGGGGTCCGCGGCGTGGAACGGATCTCCGTCTCGCGGGTCTATTACCTCCGAGGGGATCTTCAGCTCTCCGAGCCGAACAAAATCGCCTCCGAATTGCTCACCGACCCGATCGCCGAAGAGTGCGACATCCGGGAGGTCAATCCTCAATCCGAAAGCCGGGGTTCGCGATCCAAAGGGACTCACACCATCGAGGTAGCTTACCGGCCGGGTGTGCGGGACCCGGTGGAAGACTCCGTCCTGAAAGGGGCCGCGGATCTCGGTATCGAAGGGATCCGGGCGGTCCATACCGCCAAGGAATATGGGATCGATGGAACACTCAACGCCGAAGCCCTCACTCGGCTCACCGACAAGCTGCTGGTCAACGCCACGATCCAGCAGGTGGTGACGCCCGA
>JAUSCU010000042.1 GCA_030651065.1 Candidatus Omnitrophota bacterium
TTTCCCGGCGGATGAGCTGGAAACGGAGCGCCGGCTGGCGTTGGCCGGCCTCAAGGCCCAGGAGGAGGACCCTTTCTCTTGGGGGATCCGGCGTCTGACTTCCACCCTGTTCACGCGGCATCCGTACCGTCTGGACCCGGCCGGAGAGGCGGAGCCCCTGAAAAATCTGAAACAGGAAGATCTCATCCGTTTTTACGGCCAAACGCTGAACCCCGACCGCCTGGTGATCGCGGTCACCGGCCAATTCGAGCGGGATTCCGTCTTGAGCCTGCTCAAGCAGGCGGTGGGCGGAATTCCTGCTTCCAAGAGCCCTGCGCCGGAAGTCCCGGCCGAGCCGCCGCTGGCGAACCTGCGGGAGCGGATCGAAGCGACGCCGCGGGAAGAGGCGCTGGTGCTGATCGGTTTCCCGGGGATCCAAGTGACCGATCCCCGCGCGCCGGCGCTGGACTTGCTGGAAGCGGTCCTCTCCGGGGGTGCCGGCCGGCTTTTCACCGAGGTGCGGGAACGGCGCGGTCTGGCTTACACGGTCGGGGCCTTCGCGATGCACGGGGTGGACCCCGGCTGTTTCGTTCTGTACGCCATTACCGATCCCGCCAACTCCGATGGTGTTCGGGCCGCGCTGTTGGAAGAGGTGCGCCGCTTGAGGCAAACGGATGTTCCGGCGGACGAACTGCAGGAAGCAAAACAGGGTCTGCTGGGCGGGCGGCGGATCGCCCGCCAGACCCAGCAGGTGCTGGCCGCTCAGATGGCCGGGGAGGAGCTCACCGGGCTGGGATTTGATTACTCGGCCCGGTACGACGCGCGGGTGCAGCAGCTTGGGAGCGCGGAACTGCGCCGCGCGGCGCAGGAGCTTCTGGATCCGGAGCGTTGCGTGGTGGTGGTCGGCCGCCCAACCAAGAAATGAGCTCCACTCTCCGGGTCCCGGCCGTGGCCGGGATCTTCTACCCGGAGCGGAAGGAACCTTTAAGGGAGCTGCTGGACCACCTGGTTCCCGCCTCGCCGGAAAAAAAGAAAGCCATCGCCGTGGTCGTCCCCCATGGGGGCCTGTTCTCCTCTGGGGCGGTGGCCGGGGCGGTCTATGGCAGCCTGCAGCCCTTCGACTTGGCGGTTATCCTTGGTCCCAACCACAGCCATCTTGGCGAGAGGCTGAGTCTCGCGGCGGACGGGGAATGGGCCACTCCGCTGGGAAGCGTGCCGGTGGACCGGGCTCTGGCCCGCTTGCTGCTGAAGGCCGTTCCGGATCTCAAGAAAGATCCCAAGGCCCACCAGCATGAGCACGCGGCCGAGCTGCAGTTGCCATTCCTGCAGCGGCTCTGGAAGATCCGGAGTTTCGTGCCGATGGCTTTTTCGGGGATGGACGCGGAGACCGCCCGGCAGGCGGGCATAGGCGTGGCGCGGGCGCTTCAGAAATCCGGCCGGAAGGCGCTGCTGATCGCCACGGCCCACCTCACCCGCTATGAGCCCCGGGAGCGGGCCGAGCGGCTGGACCGGCAGCTGATCGAACGGATCACGGCGCTGGACGGGGAAGGGCTGATGCGGGAGGTGGCGGAATCCGGCGGTTCGATGTGCGGGGCTCCCGCCGTCGCCGCCATGATCGCCGCGGCGAAAGAGCTTGGCGCCTCTCGGGTATCGCTGGTAAAGTATGAAGTAGGCACCGCGGGAATCCTCATTCAATGAACCTAGAACCCGGCGAAAAGAAGGTCGACGAGAGCTGGAAAGAGCAGGTGGAGAAGGAGCGGCAGGCTCCGGTCTCCGAACCTCCGAAGCCCGCCCAGCCGCAGCGGCAGGAGCCGCCGCCGGTCTCTTCAGCCCGGCAGCAGCCGCAGCCGTCTCGCCGCGGCGCCGCCCCCCCTCAAAGCGACTTCGCCATGTTCCTTTCCTCCCTTTCGATGCAGGCGATGATAGCGCTGGGTGAGATGGCCCATCCGGCGACCGGGCTGGCACAGCCGGACATGGAGCAGTCCCGGTACTTGGTGGATGTGCTGGGACTCCTTCAGGAAAAAACACAGGGGAACCTGAGCCCGGAGGAAACGGCCCTGCTGGACGGCCTTTTGTATGAGCTGCGAATGAAGTACGTCGAGAAAACGCAGGGAGGTCTGGCCCGGTGACCTTTTCCGCAATCCTCGGCATCGTCGCGATCGGCCTGCTGACGGTGATCCTCTGGCGTGTTTGGAACATGGTCCGCTTCCCGCTGCCTTTGGAGATGCAGGAGGCCTTGGAGCGGAAAGAGGAAGCGAAACTCGAGGTCCTGAAGAAAGAGTGGTCCACCCGGTTGGCGGAAGAGGTGATGCGGATCTCTCAGCAGGTGCAGGGCCAGGTTTCGGTGACGGAACAGTCCGTCGGCCAAAAGCTGCAGCAGGCCAATGAGTCCATCGCGAGAGTGGCCGGGGAGCTGGGAAGGCTTCAAGAGGCCACGCGGAAGGTGGAGGAGGTCGGGCGGAACGTCGCTTCTCTTCAGGATCTGCTGCGCGCGCCCAAGATGCGCGGCGGGATCGGGGAGGTCTTCCTGTCCAACCTGCTGACGCAGATCCTTCCGACCGATTTTTTCACGCTGCAATACGGGTTTTCGGATGGGGAACGGGTGGACGCCGCGATTCGGCTCAGGGACCGGGTGGTCCCGGTGGATTCCAAGTTCCCGCTGGAGAATTTCCGGAAGATGGGGGCGGCGGCCACCGATGCCGAACGGGCGGAGTGGAGGAGGACGTTTGTCCGGGACGTGAAGCTGCACATCGACGCGATCGCTCAGAAATACATCCGGCCCGATGAGGGGACCTACGATTTCGCGCTGATGTACATCCCCGCCGAGAACGTCTATTACGAGACCATCATCAAGGAAGAAGACGGCGTCACGGACGAGAAAGGGATCTTTCAGCATGCGCTCAAACAGCGGGTGATCCCGGTCTCCCCCAACAGCTTCTACGCTTACCTGCAGGTGATCCTGCTGGGGCTTCGGGGACTGGCCGTGGAACAGGAGGCCCAGAAGATCCTGGAGGCGCTGATCCGCCTGCAGCGGGAACTCGGGGTGGTGCGGGAGGACTTCAGCAAGGCCGGAAAGCAGTTGGGTTTCGCCGTGGAGAACTTCGAAAAGGCGGACAAGCGCCTGGCCAAATTCGAGGGGCGGTTGGGCGCGATCGAGACCGGAGAGCAAATCCCTGTTTTAAAGGAGGACTCATGATTGATAAAGAACTGTTGGAGATCCTGGCTTGCCCGGCCTGCAAGGCGCCGGTGCGGCAGGAAGGGGACCGCCTCATTTGCACGGCGCCCGGTTGCGGGCTCCGCTACCCGGTGCGGGAGGGGATCCCCGTGATGCTGGTTGAGGAGGCGGAAAAGCCGGGCAAATGAAAAGCGTGCTGGTGATCCACGGGCCGAACCTCCAGATGCTCGGCCGGCGCAAGCCGTCGGTGTATGGCCGGGTGAGCTTAGCCGCCATCAACGAACAGCTGCGGCGCGAGGCCCGGCGTCTCAAGCTGAAGCTGGAGATCCACCAGTTCAACCATGAGGGGAAGATCGTGGACGCGATCGGGGAGGCGCCCGGCCGCCACCACGGCATCCTAATCAACCCGGCCGCCTACACGCACACCTCGGTGGCGATCCGGGACGCGTTGGAGGGGGCGGCCCTGCCAGCCGTCGAGGTCCACCTGAGTAACATCCACGCGCGGGAAGGGTTCCGGCACAACTCCCTCACCGCCCCGGTCGTGGCGGGCCAGATCACCGGGTTCGGGCCCCACAGCTACACCTTAGGCTTGCAGGCCCTGGCCAGTCTGCTAAAATAAACCTCTTTCCATGATCTCCACCAATCAATTCAAAACCGGCATGGCCCTCGTCATTGAGGGGGAACTTTACATCCTGGTGGAGTTCGAGCACGTCAAGCCGGGCAAGGGAGCCGCCTTCGTCCGGGTCAAGATGAGATCGAAGAGGACCGGCAACATTCTTCAGCGGACCTATGACGGCGGCGCGAAATTCGAGGATGCCTTCATTGAGAAGAAAACCGTGCAGTTCCTTTACCGTTCAGGGGAGGAATACCACTTCATGGATTTAAAGAGCTACGACCCGCTGGTCTTCCGCGCCGACGAGCTTGGGGATTCGGCCAACTATCTCACTGAGAACATGGAGCTCCGCGCCGATCTGCATGGGGCTAAGCTGGTCGGCGTGGAGCTGCCGACCACGGTAACGCTCAAGATCGCCGACTCGGATCCGGGGCTCAAAGGGGACAGCTCCAAGTCGTCGATGAAGCCGGCGGTGCTGGAGTCCGGCCTCAAGATCAACGTCCCTCTCTTTGTCGGCCCGGGTGACTCGATCAAGGTGGACACGCGGACCGGCGAATACGCGGGACGGGCCTAAGCGATGATTAATCTGAAAGAACTGAAAGACCTGATCGCGCTGATGAACGAGAACCAGCTCACCGAGCTGGAGATCGAGCGGGAGGGAACGAAGGTCCGCCTCCGGAAAGGGACCGGCGGAGAAGAAGGGGTCGTCATTGAGCGCCTCCCGTCTGCTCGCTCCTCCGCGGCGCTCACCGGCCCGGTGCCGGTGCCTGACCTGCCGGCCAAGCCGGCCGGGACCGAGATCAAGTCGCCAATGGTCGGCACCTTCTATCGCGCTCCGGCGCCCGAGGCGCCGCCGTTCGTCGAGGTAGGGCAGGAGATCCAGGTCGGGCAGGTCCTCTGCATCCTGGAAGCCATGAAGCTCATGAACGAGATCAAGGCCGAGATCAAAGGCCGGATCGTCAAGATCACGGTCGAGAACGGCCAGCCGGTGGAGTTCGGTCAGCCGCTGTTCATCGTCGAGCCTTCCTAAATGTTCTCCAAGATCCTGATCGCCAACCGCGGCGAGATCGCGGTCCGGGTGATCCGGGCCTGCAAGGAGATGGGGATCAAGACGGTGGCCGTCTATTCGGAGGCCGACGCCGACTGCCTGCACGTGCGGATGGCGGACGAGGCGGTCTGCATCGGTGCCGCCGCTTCCGCTTCCAGCTACCGCAACATCCCAGCCCTCATCAGCGCCGCCGAGATCACCGATGTCGAAGCGATCCATCCCGGCTACGGCTTCCTCGCCGAGAACGCCCATTTCGCCGAGATCTGCGAGTCCTGCAAGATCGTCTTCATTGGCCCCCACCCGGAGGCGATCCGGCTCATGGGGGATAAGATCGAGGCCAAGCGGGTGATGGGCAAGGCGGGCGTGCCGCTCATCCCCGGTTCCCCGGGCGCTGTGAAGGTCAAGGAAGAGGCCCTTAAAATCGCCAAACAGATGGGGTACCCGGTCATCATCAAGGCTTCGGCCGGCGGCGGCGGTAAGGGGATGAGGGTGGCCCACAACGACGTGCGGCTGATCAGCGCCTTCATGACGGCCCAGGCGGAGGCGGAGGCTGCCTTCGGCGTACCGGACGTCTACATTGAGAAATACATCGAGCAGCCGCGCCACGTGGAGATCCAGATCGTCGCCGATAGCCACGGCCACGTCGTGAGCCTCGGGGAGCGGGATTGCTCGATCCAGCGGCGCCACCAGAAACTGATCGAGGAGAGCCCCTCCCCGGCCGTAGACGCCAAGATGCGCAAGAAGATGGGCGAGGCGGCGGTTCGGGGCGCCCGGGCGGTCGATTACAACTCGGTGGGGACCATCGAGTTTCTGGTGGACGCGCACGGAGATTTCTACTTCATGGAGATGAACACCCGCATCCAGGTGGAGCACCCGGTGACCGAGATGGTGACCGGGATCGACCTCATCAAGGAGCAGATCCGTGTCGCCTCCGGAGCGCGGCTTTCCTTCACGCAAGAGGACGTCCACTGGAAGGGGCACGCGATCGAGTGCCGCATCAACGCTGAGGACCCGGACCGGGATTTCATGCCTTGCCCGGGGCAGGTGACCCTGTACCACCCGCCGGGCGGGCCGGGGGTGCGGGTGGACAGCCACCTCTACACCGGTTACCGAGTCCCGCCGCACTACGATTCCCTGGTGGCGAAGGTGATCGCCTACGGAAATACCCGCAAGGAGGCGATCCAGACGATGCTGCGCGCGCTCGACGAGATGGCCGTGGATCCGCTCAAGACCACCATCCCGTTCCACAAGAAAGTGCTCAACGACCCCTCGTTCGTGGCGGGGCAGTACTCGACCCATTTTATTGAACGTTACTCGGCGCCGAAACCAGCCGGCGAACTGGTCGGAGCGTAAAGGAGATGAGCATGGGGATGCCGGGACAGCAGACCGACCTGGGGGCGGTCCAGATTCGAAACGACGTGGTGGCCACGATCGCGTCGCTGGCGGCCCGGGAAGTGGAAGGGGTGATCGGCATCTGGCAGGAGCCGTGGGCGCTGCGCCTGCTGTTGGGCAACGGCGGCGTCCGGGTGGAGATCCGCGAGCAGGAGGCGCGGCTCTGGGTGAACCTCGTGGTGGAGTACGGCGTCAACTTCGGCCTGGTCGCCGCGCAGGTGCAGGACCGGGTGAGGGATCGAGTGGAGCAGATGACGCAGCTCAACCCGGTGGAGGTGCACGTCAGCATTCATCAAGTGAAGGCCAGGAGGACACCATGAAACTATTCACTTGGATCATCCTCACCTGCTACATCGTCCTGTTCGTTCTGATCGGCCTGGGCCTGATCGCCTTCTCGTTCCACTGGGTGCCCGTGGAAATCCCCACCTGGTGGCTTGAGAGGGCCTACTCAGAGAAGAACTTCCGGCTGGCTTGCTTCCTGACCGGCGCGGGGCTGATCCTGCTCAACTGGATGTACGCGCAGCTGACGCTGGCCCGGTTTCAGAAACAGAAGACCATCGCGTTCGAGAACCCGAACGGGCAGGTGACGGTCTCCCTGTCGGCGATCGAGGATTTCATCCGGCGCTCTTCGCAGGAACTGGCGGAGGTGAAGGAGCTGCGCTCCGACGTGGTGGCCCGCAAGGGCAAGATCCTGATCCGGGCGCGGGCGGTCCTTTGGTCGGGCGCCCACATCCCGGACGCGGCCGAGCGAATCCAGTTGGTGATCAAGTCGAAGGTCCAAGAGATGCTGACCGGGATCGAGGAACCGGTGATTGTCCGGGTGCACGTCGCGAAGATCGCGATCCGTGAAGGGAAAGAAAGCCTTCCGGAGCGCCGGCCCGGGCAGTTTTCCCAGCCGTTCCGGGGACTCTAAAGGATGGCCGCTTCCGTGATCCGGCAGATCGGGGTCCTGACCGGCGGCGGGGACTGCCCTGGGTTGAACCCGGTGATCCGCGCGGTGGTCCGAAGGGCGCTCAAGGACGGCATTGAGGTCACCGGCATCCGAAACGGTTGGAAAGGGCTGGTCAATAACGAGACGGTGCCGCTGGATCTGAATTCGGTCTCGGGCATTCTTCCTAAAGGGGGCACGATCCTCGGAACCTCCCGGACCAACCCGTACAAAGATCCTCAACAACTCTCCGCGCTCAAGGAAAACCTCGGTAAACTCGGCCTCGACGCCTTGATCGCGATCGGCGGCGAAGACACGCTGGGGGTCGCCACTAAATTGGTGAAGGAAGGTTACCGGATCGTGGGCGTCCCGAAGACGATCGACAACGATCTCTCCGAGACCGACTACACGTTTGGGTTCGACACGGCGGTGAACATCGCCACGGAGTCCATCGACCGGCTGCACACCACGGCCGAGAGCCACCACCGGATCATGGTCGTGGAGGTGATGGGCCGTCACGCCGGGTGGATCGCCGTGCACGCCGGAATCGCCGGCGGCGCCGACTTTATCCTGGTGCCGGAGATCCCGATCAACGTAGACGAGATTTGCGCGGCAATCCGGAAGCGGCACGACCGTGGAAAGACCTTTTCGATCATCGTGGTGGCCGAGGGGGCGGAGTTCGCCCAGGGCCAAACGGTGCTCAGAGACAAGAAGCTTGATTCGTTCGGCCACGTGCGCTTAGGCGGCATCGGCGACGCGCTCGGGGAGATCATCGAGGAGAGAACGAAGTTTGAAACCCGGGTCACCGTGCTGGGTCACGTTCAGCGGGGAGGCACCCCGACCGCTTTCGACCGGGTGCTGGGCACCCGCTTCGGCGTGAAGGCCGTGGAGCTGGTGATTGCCGGACAGTGGGGCAAGATGGTCAGCCTCAAAGGGAATGCCATCGTGGCCGTCCCGATTGAATTGGCCACAGCGAAACTCAAAACCTTGGACATGGAACTCTATGACATCGCAAAAATCTTCTTCGGTTAGTCCTTCTTCGTACGCCGCGGCAATTGAGGAGCGGCTCACCGAGAGCATCCGCACCAAAGAGCGGGTCCGGGCCGGGCTCATTCCGGTGATGGAGCAGGCAACGCGGCTGATGATCGAGGCGCTTGAGCAAGGGAGCAAGATTTTTTTCTTCGGCAACGGCGGTTCGGCCGCGGACTCCCAGCACCTGGCCGCGGAGCTTGTCGGAAAGATGTTTATCGAGGGCCGGAGGGCCCTTCCCGCGATCGCCTTGACCACCGATTCTTCAAACCTCACCGCGCTCGGAAATGATTTTGGATTTGAGACCGTTTTTTCCCGCCAGATCGAAGCGCTCGGAAAACCGGGCGACGTGGCCATCGGCATCACCACCAGCGGGCAATCCCCCAACGTGTTGGCTGCCGTGACAACCGCCCGGAAGATGGGGCTTAAGACCATCGGTTTCATCGGAAAGGACGGAGGCAAGCTTAAAGGTTTGGTCGACATCGCCATCATCGTTCCTTCCGACTCCACCCAGCGGATCCAGGAATCCCACATCACGATTGGCCAGATCATCTGCGAACTGATTGAAGCTCACTTTGCGCGGTAGCGTCCTCTCCCTTAAAAAACTTCTGCCCATTCTTCAGCGACTGCGCCGTCAGGGCAAGCGGATTGCTTTCACCAACGGCTGCTTCGACCTCCTCCACATCGGCCATCTGGCTTACCTTGAACAGATCAAGCGCCGGGCCGACATTCTGGTGGTGGGCGTCAACAGCGACTCTTCGGTCCGCGGCTTAAAGGGAGTCGGCCGGCCGGTGGTGCCG
>JAUSCU010000057.1 GCA_030651065.1 Candidatus Omnitrophota bacterium
CCGGCTGTTCAATGAGGACCGCGCTTCACTGGTGGCGATCGAGAACCAGCACAAGGGGAAGGTGGTGGTCAAGGCGGACCCCACGCTGCACCCGGAAACCGTGAAGGTGCAGCCGCTCGAGACGGCGTGAGATCGCCCCATCCCCGAGCGGGGCTCAGTCTGTTCCTCGCGTTCACCCTGCTTTCCGTTCCGGTCCTCGCGGCGGAGCAGCAGGCTTCTGCCTAT
This sequence comes from Candidatus Omnitrophota bacterium, assembly GCA_030651065.1. Classification (GTDB taxonomy): domain Bacteria; phylum Omnitrophota; class Gorgyraeia; order 1-14-0-20-64-10; family 1-14-0-20-64-10; genus JAUSCU01. The sequence goes on from JAUSCU010000057.1 coordinate 226, forward strand.
TCCCGGGCGGTGGCCGCCTACAATGAGCGCGATCTCGACGCCGCGCTGCGCTACGCCAAGGAGGCTGTTTCGGAGAGGCCGGGGCATGCCGATACCCATATCCTGCTTGGCCAGCTTTATTACCTCCGCCAGGACTTGAAAAGGGCCAAGGAGAGCTGGGAGCGGGCTCTCAAATTGGCTCCGGACCGCAAGGATGTGAAGGAAGCGCTGGAGAAGCTGGGGCGGGAAGCCGGGATCGAGAAAACCATGGTCCACGGCGACACCCATCCGTTCGTGCTCCGTTTCGCCGAGGGCCAGGTTCCCGTGGAGTCCTCTTTCCTCCGGGAGATCCTGCGGGACGCCTACCGGAAGATCGGCCAGCAGTTCAATTATTTCCCAGACCACGCGATCCCGGTGCTGCTCTATTCCGACTCCGATTTCCAGAAAATCAAAAGCCTCAGCCACTCCGTGGGCGGCCTCTATGACGGCAAGATTCGCCTGCCGCTCAAACCCGGAAGCTTAAACGGCGACCGGCTTCAGGCGATCCTCTGGCACGAATACACCCACGCGGTGGTGCATGACCTCTCCCGTGGGCGCTGCCCGATGTGGCTCAACGAGGGGATCGCCACCTCGCAGGAATTCCGTATAAAAAACGTGGAGGTCGGCCGGGTTCGCGCCGCGCTGGAACAGGAAAAGCTGCCGGCCTGGGATCTTCTCTGGTCGGAGAGCCGTTACGACCAAGCCACCCTGGACCTGTATTACCAGACCTCGTTCATGATCACCCAGTACCTGGTCCGGAGATGGAGCTGGAAGGAGATGGCGCGGCTGCTGGAGCGGTTGGGGCAGGGAACTCCGATGCGGGACGCGTTGCGGGCTCAGTACCGGACTGATCCAGCTGTTATAGAGAAGGAATGGCGGGCTTGGCTTCGAAAGAATTTATAATTCTTTTGCCGGCCGGCGGTCCCGGTGGTAAAGCAGGACAAAGGTGGAGAGCAGCAGCGTCACGAGGGAGGTTAACTGGACGGCGGTCATTCCCCACAGAAAGACCGGATTGGTCCGGATCATTTCGATCCAAGCCCGGTAGAGGGAATAGAGCCAGATGGCGGTCCAGAGGGTTTGTCCGTCGTACCGTTGGCGTTTGATAAGCCGCAGCAGAATCCACAGGATCAGCAGTTCCAGCCCCACCGTGTAGAGCTGGGTGGGGTGCACCCGCACGCCCGGCTGCTCCGGAAAGGTGACCGCCCAAGGTAGATTGGATGGTTTTCCGTAGCAGCATCCGCGGAGGAAACAGCCGATTCGCGCGATCGGGCTCGCGATCATGGCAGCGATGGCATAATGGTCCATGCATTTCTTGACCGGCCAGCGCAGCAGCGCCGCGGCTGCCACGCCGTAGAAAAAGGCGGAAAGGAAGGCGCTGTGGAAATGGAAACCAGCCCAGAGGTAAGGACCGTGCCAATGCTCGACCCGGGTCCGGTACAGGTAGGGGATCAGGGCGCCGCCGAACTTGCTGGCGAAGGTGGCGCCGATCAGGACGAGCAGAAGGTCCCTCTTTCGGATGGAGGGGATTTCCGAGAGAGCCCACACCACGTAGTAGGATGCGCCGGCGGCGAATGCAACCGTGGTCATCAGTTGGTACATCGACGAGATGGGACCCCAACTTGGGAACATGATGAACCTCCTCAGTGGGATGGTACCCCACGGCTGTCCGCCCAGTCAACCGGGCGGGGTGCCCTCTCCTCCTTCGTCTAGCCTTGCCAAGCGGGCTTCCTCGTGGTATTTTATTCAGTCTTATGGAATACGCCGTCATTTCAACCGGTGGTAAACAGTACCGGGTCGCCCCGGGGACGCTTCTAGATGTGGAGCGCCTGGAGGGGGTGGCCGGGGATGAGGTCCGCCTGGAGCAGGTGCTGGCCGTCCGCAAGGAGTCCGGCCTGCAGGTGGGCCGCCCGGCTCTGGCTGGGGCCGCCGTGAAGGCGCTCATCGACAAGCAGCTCCGGGGCCCGAAGGTGATCAACTTCAAGTTCAAACGGCGCAAGGGCTACCACCGCAAGGTCGGCCACCGGCAAGAGCTGACGCGCCTGAAAATTTTGGAGATCCTCTAAATGGCACACACAAAAGGACAGGGATCCACAAGAAACGGGCGGGATTCCAACGCGCAGCACCTGGGGGTGAAGGCGTACGGCGGGCAGTTCGTGACCGCCGGCTCCATCATCATCCGGCAGCGGGGGACCCACTTCAAGCCTGGCCTGCACGTCGGCCGCGGCAAGGACGATACCCTGTTCGCCCTCAAAGATGGGGTGGTCACGTTTCCAAAGCACCGAGTTGTGGCCATTGAAGTTGCGTGACCCGCTTCGTCGACCAGGCCAATCTTTTCGTTCAGGCCGGTCGGGGAGGCAAGGGGTGCAGGTCCTACAATAAAGATCTCTGGTCCCGCTACCCCACCCCTGACGGGGGCGATGGGGGATGCGGCGGCCACGTGATCATCCGCGCAAATCCCCAGCAGACGACCTTGCTGGACTTCCAAACGCAGCGTCATTTCCGGGGCGGCCACGGCGGCCACGCCTCTTCCAATAAAAGGCACGGAGCTCAAGGGAAGAACTGTTTGCTGGAGGTCCCGATCGGCACGCTGATTCGGGACCAGCTGACCGGCGACCTGGTGCGAGAGCTGCTGGAGCCCGGCGAAGAGGTTGTGGTGGCCCGCGGCGGAGCCGGGGGTGTGGGCAACTCGGCTCGCGAGAAGACCCGGTTCCCGGCGGCGGGCGGGTCCCGGCACGGCCAGCGGTTCGATCCCGAGCGGTTGGAGGGGGCCCCGGGGGAGGAGCGCCGGCTCAAACTGGAGCTCAAGCTCGTTGCCGACGTCGGGATCATCGGCATGCCCTATGCCGTCAAGTCCCCGCTGTTGGGCCGGATCTCGCAGGCGCGCCCGAAGGTGGCGGCTTTCCCGTTCACCACGCTGCACCCGGTGCTGGGGGCGGTGGAGCTGCCGGATGGCCGGCCGATCGTCGCGGTGGATGTGCCGGGCTTGATCGAAGGGGCGCATCAGGGGAAGGGGCTCGGGCTTGATTTCCTTCGGCACATCGAGCGGACCCGGCTGCTGGTGCACCTGATGGACATGGCCGGTGTGGACGGCCGGGACCCGGTGGCCGATTACAAGGCTATGCGGCAGGAGCTGAAGGCCTACCGGGAAGAGGTGGCTGAGAAGCCGGTGATCCTGGTGGCCAACAAGATGGATTTGCCGGCCTCGAAAAAGAATCTCACCCGGTTCCGGAAAGAGACGAAAACACGCCCGTTGGCCATTTCGGCTCAGAACGGTGAGGGGATCCCGGAGCTGTTGGAGAAGATCGCCGCGCAACTAAAGAGGATCCGGAAATGAGTGAGCGGTTCGACCCGGCCCAGTTGGCGAGGAAGGCCAAACGATGGGTCGTCAAGGTGGGTACCTCGGTCCTGACCGATGGAAAGAGCGGCCAAGTCACCCGGCACGGAGTGGAAGGGATCGCCTCGGAGATGGTCTCCCTCTGCAAGCAAGGCAAGGAGGTGATCCTGGTCACCTCCGGCGCCATCGGTATCGGGATGGGGGTGCTGGAACTCAAGACCCGGCCCACCGACCTGGCCAAGCTGCAGGCGGCCGCCGCCACCGGCCAGGGGAAGCTGATCCAGTGGTACACCAGCCGGATGGAGGAGGAGGGATTTCACGCGGCGCAGGTACTGCTGACGCGGGGAGATCTGGAAGACCGCCAGCGCCGCCTCAATGTGAAGGCCACGCTGGAGACCCTTTTGAAAGCCGGGATCATTCCGATCATCAATGAGAACGACACCGTCTCCACGGAGGAGATCCGCTACGGGGACAACGACCTTCTCTCCGCCCATGTGGCCTCGCTGGTCGGGGCGGGCCTGCTGCTGTTGCTGACCGATGTGGACCATCTGATTGGGCCGAAGGGCCCCCTGCACCAGGTCAGGGAAATCACGCCGGAACTGGAACGGGCCGCGCGAGGGACCAGCAAGCCCTCCTCAACGGGAGGGATGCGCAGCAAGCTGGAGGCGGTCCGGATTGCCCGGACACACGGGATACCGACGGCCGTGATGAACGGGCGGAGCCGCGTGAGCCTCGCGAAGCTGCTGACGGAAGCGGATGGGAAAGGAACATGGTTCGTCTGAACGAAATCTCACGGATGGTGGAGCGGGCCAAGACCGCCTCGGCGGTGATGGCGGCGATCCCCACTTCCATCAAGAACCGGGCGCTCAACGCCATGGCGGACAGTCTGGACCGGGGCGCCAAGGGAATCCTTTCCGCCAATGCCCGCGATCTGGCCGCGGCCCGGAAGGCCGGCGTCCAAGGGGCGCTGCTCGACCGGTTGATGCTCAACCGGGGGCGGATCAGCGAGATGGCGCGGGGTTTAAGGGAGGTGGCCCGCCTGCCGGATCCGGTTGGGCGGCTGATCTCGAAATGGACCCGTCCGAATGGGTTGAAGATCATGAAGGTCCGGGTGCCGATCGGTGTGATCGCGATTATCTACGAGGCTCGGCCGAACGTCACGGCCGACTGCGCGGGGCTCTGCCTCAAATCCGGTAACTGCGTGATCCTAAGGGGTGGATCGGAGGCGATCCATTCCAACCGGGCGATTTTCCGCCGGCTGGAGGCGGCGGGCCGCAAGGCCGGTCTGCCAGCCGGGGCGCTTCAGCTGGTCTGGAACACCGACCGGCGGCTGGTGGACCAATTGCTGGGGCAGGTGGGAGGCGTGGACCTCGTGATCCCCCGCGGCGGCGAGGGACTGATCCGCCAGGTGGTGGCTAAGGCAAAAGTGCCGGTGATCAAACAGTATAAAGGGATCTGCCACACCTTCGTGGACGCCTCGGCCGACCTGAAAAAGGCGCAGGAGATCTGCACCAACGCGAAGGTGCAGCGGCCCGGCGTTTGTAACGCGATGGAGACGCTGCTGGTGCACCGCGCGGCGGCGGTCAAGTTCTTGCCGGCGATGGCCCGGCGCTTGCGCTCCGCCGGCGTCGAGCTGCGGGGCGACGCGGCCACCCGCCGGATTCTTCGCGGGATCCCGGTGAGACCGGCCACGGAGAAAGACTGGTCTACCGAGTATTTGGACCTCATCCTCTCCATCAAGATAGTCGGATCCCTCGCGGAGGCGATGGAACACATCCGCCGCTACGGCTCCAGCCATTCCGACGCGATCGTCACTCGCTCCAAGGCCAACGCCGGAAAATTTCTGCAAGGGGTGGATTCCGCCTGTGTCTACGTGAACGCCTCCACCCGCTTCACCGACGGCGGGCAGTTTGGGCTGGGCGCCGAGATCGGCGTCTCCACCGACAAGATCCACGCGCGGGGGCCGATGGGCCTGGAAGAGCTGACCACCTATAAGTACGAAGTGACCGGCACCGGGCAAATCCGACAGTGAGGATCGGCCTGCTCGGCGGCACCTTCAATCCGGTCCACCGCGGGCATCTGGAGATGGCGCTAGGCGCTCAGCGCCATCTGCTCCTGCACCGGGTCCTCTGGATCCCGGCCCATGTCCCGCCCCACAAGCGGATGGAAGGCAACGCCACCGCCGAGGACCGGGCCCGGATGGTTCAGCTGGCGCTGCGGGGTCATCCCGGCTTCGAGCTCTCCCGGGTGGACTTGGACCGTCCGCCGCCTTCCTAGACAGTGGAGACCGTCCGTCGTCTTCGAGCGCAGTATCCGGAGAGGGATCATAAATGGTTCTTCCTGGTCGGCTCCGACACGGCGCGGGAACTTCCCTCCTGGCGGGAGATCTCCACGCTGCGGAAGATGGTTCAATTCGCGGCCATCTCCCGGCCGGGCGACCCGCTAGCCGCTTACCCTCTGCCCGGAGTGACCCGGCTATCATTCACCACCGCGCCGGTCTCCTCCTCCCTCATCCGGCAGAGGGTCCGGCAGGGGTTGCCGGTCCGGCCGATGGTCCCGGAAGGGGTGGCGCGGATCATTGAGGAAAGAGGCCTCTACCGGTGAAAAGCATGCTGCTGGTCATTGCCCTGGTCCTGCTGGTCGTCTCCTTCTTCCTGACCCTCTCGGAGATGGCATTGGTGGCCCTCTCCAAGTTACGGCTCCAGCACTTGGTGGCCCGCGGCGCCCGCAACGCTCAGCTGTTGCAGCGGCTGGTAAACCGGATGGACGAGGTGATCACCTCGATCGTCACGATGAACAACTTCATCAACACCGCTCTCTCCAGCCTGGGTGCTGCCCTCTGCATTGCCTGGCTGGGCCCGCAGTGGGGCGTGTTGGCGGCCACACTGCTCATGGGGACCGTGATCGTGGCGCTGGCGGAGATCACGCCGAAGGTCTTCGCGATCCGCCACGCGGACCGTTTGGCCCTCCTGCTGGCTCCGGCAGTGGCGATCCTGGTGAGGGTGGTGGGCCCGGTGACCCGGATCTTCACGGCGTTCAGCAACGGCCTGCTCCGGTTGTGCGGCGTCGAGTTGAAGGCTCGCTCCCCACTGGTCACCGAAGAGGAGATCAGGATCATGATCGAGGTGGGGAAGGAGCACGGCGTCCTCTCCGAGGAGGAGCGGACCCTGCTGCACCGGATCTTCGAGTTTGGAGATTTGAAAGTGGAGGACGTGATGATCCCACGGGAGCAGATGGTGGCGGTGCACGACAAGGCCAGTCACGATGAAGTCCTGACGCTCCTCACCGAAAAAGGGCACTCCCGAATCCCGGTCTACCATGATTCGCCCGACCGGATCGTGGGGGTCATCTACGCGCAGGAGATCCTGCACATCTGGCGGGAGGGGTGGCTGATCGTTCTGCAGGACCTGATCCATCCCCCGTTCGAGGTCAAGCCGGACAGCCGGGTGATCGACCTCTTGAGGGAGTTCCAGAGAAAGCATCTGCAGATTGCCATCGTAGTGGACGGGGAGGGCAAGGCTCTTGGGCTGGCCACGCTGGAGGACCTGTTCGAGGAAATCGTCGGTGAAATTCATCAGGAAAATGCCTGACCGCCGGAGTTGACACCACTTGCCGCCGCGTGATAGTGTTGCGGTAAACCTGGAGGCAAACGGACTTATGGAAGCTTATTGCGTCAAGTGCAAGGCCTCGAAAGAGATGAAGGACGCCGAGCAGGTCCAGATGAAGAACGGGCGGCCCGCCATGAAGGGCAAGTGCCCGGACTGCGGGACGGGGATGTACCGGATCCTTAAACCTTCATAAGAGCCGGCTCTGACTCCCCGCACTAGCCGGCAAGTCGCTCTTGCCATGGCTCAAGCGGCCTTGAACGCGAAGGCCGAAGAGTTGCTCCTTCTCGATCTGCGAAAGCTTTCCTTCAGTTTTGATTTCTTTCTGATCTGCAGCGCCGGCTCCGACCGGCGGATCCAGACGGTGGTGGAGGAGATGCAGGAGGTGCTTTCCGGGAACGGCGTCCGTTCGCCGCGCCAGGAGGGCCGGCCGGAAGGAGGCTGGATGCTGGTCGATTTCGGTTCGGTGGTCGGGCATGTCTTCTCGCCGGAGGCTCGCCAGTTCTACCAGTTGGAACGTCTCTGGGCCGACGCGCCGCGCGTCCGCGTCCCGAAAAACTGAACCCCTTCCCATGAAGACCGTTCTCTTGCTGGAACCCGCCCTTTCAGAGCTCATCCGCCGCTCCTTGGAAGATTTGGGCCTGTCCGGCCTGGACCCGTCGCAGCCCGTGTTGGAACTTCCCCGCAACGCAACCCACGGCGACTTGGCCTGCTCCGTTGCGATGCAGTTGGCCTCCCGCCAGCGCAAACCGCCGATGGAATTGGCGCACACGCTTGCCGCCGGCCTTCAAAAAAAATTGGCCTCCTCCGACTTGGCGGAAGCGGTTGGAAGTGTGGAGGTAAAGCCCCCCGGCTTCATCAACTTTACCCTCAGCGACCACTTCCTCCAGGGCCTCCTGCGGGAGGTGCTGGGGCAGGGTGGTGACTACGGGCGGGGGGAGGTTGGTTCCGGCCGCCGGGCGATGGTGGAGTTCGTGAGCGCCAATCCGACCGGGCCCCTCTCGGTGGCGCACGGGCGGCAGGCGGCGGTAGGGGACGCGCTGGCGAACCTGCTCGATTTCGCCGGGTACCGGGTGCACCGCGAGTATTACCTGAACGATGAGGGGACGCAGATCGACCTGATCGGGACCTCCGTCTTGGTCCGCGCCAAGGAAGCGGCGGGGATCCCGGCGCAGTTCCCGGAGAACGGTTATAAAGGAGCGTACGTCTTCGATCTCGGCAAGAAGCTGCTGGAAAAGAAGGGCCGCGTCTCTCTCGAAGGGCCGGCCGCTCAGGACGACGCCCGCGCCTTCGCCGTAGGTGAATTGACCCGGGTGATCCGGGGGGAGCTGGATCAGTTCGGCATCCGCTTCGACGAGTGGTACCCGCAGAGCTCCCTGGATGAAGGGGCCTACCTCCGCAAGACCTTGGATCTCCTGAAAGAGAAGGGCTTCCTCTTTGAATCGGAGGGAGCTTGGTGGCTTAAGTCCACCGCGTTCGGCGATGACAAGGACCGGGTGGTGATCCGCTCCGACAGCCGGCTCACCTACATCGCGGCCGACATCGCTTACCACCGGAAGAAGTTCGAGCGCGGGTTCGAGCTGCTGGTCAACCTTTTGGGGCCGGACCATCACGGCTACATCGCGCGCTTGAAGGCGGCCGTGCAGGGGATGGGTTTCCCGGCGGAGGGGCTGCAGGTTCGGATCGTCCAGTTGTGCACCCTCAAGCGGGGCAGCGAGACGATCCCGATGTCCACGCGGGAAGGCCAGTTCATCACGCTGACGCAGGTGATGGAGGAGGTTGGGCGGGACGCGGCCCGCTTCTTCTTCCTGCAGCGCAAGATGGACGCCCCTCTGGAGTTCGATCTGGAGCTGGCCAAGAAGCACACGCTGGAGAACCCGGTTTACTACATCCAGTACGCCCACGCCCGGATCTGCAGCGTGCTGGCCAACGCGAAGAAGGAAGGGATCGAGCCGGGTGGGGATTTGTCCCTGCTGAAGGCGCCGGAGGAGCTGCGGCTGCTCCGGGCTCTGCGGCGGTTCCCCGCGGTGATCGAGTCCTGCGCCCGTGCCCTGGAGCCGTTCGGCCTGGTTTCCTACCAGCAAGATCTGGCGGAGGGGCTGCACCGCTTCTACGACGCGCACCGGGTGGTCGGAGTGGATCGCGGTCTGGCCTCCGCCCGGCTGGACCTGCTGCGCGGCGTGCAGACGGTGCTCGCCAACGGTTTAAAACTCCTTGGGGTCTCCGCTCCCGAAAAGATGTAAGCAGACCGCCGTGCCATCCCCGCTGTGGGGCGGCCGGCCGGTCATCGCTCGGCCGGCTCCAGCGTGCCGGCCTTCGCTCGATCCTCGCCGCACTTTCCCGCTCGGGCCGGGATAAAGAACTAAGAGAAGGCCCGGCCCGGCGGGAACCGTGCAAGCGCGGCTGCGGACATGCCGGAAGCGGCCCTCCCCTGCGCGGGGGATTGGGCAACGAGACTAAGCCCTGCTCGGGGATGGGGTGAACGAGCTTTGACCGACGAGGCGGTCCCGCCTTCAGGCGGGAGAGGAGCGGAGGAGAGAGTAGGATGGGACAGGGGGCCATCTTCTATAGACCCCTGTCCCCCGCGAACACCGATGCTCCTCAGCCACGGAGGGAGCGCGAGTGAATCCCCACCACGAGGGGGGCGAAAGTGGATCCATGCCGGAGCGGGGGCGGCCCGGCCATGTAATATAGAGAGGTCATGACCGAGATACAGGGATTGAAGATTTGCAGGGGACAGCAGATGGACCCGCACGAAACGATGCGGGCGCTGGCCTCCCAAGGTTACCAGCGGGTCCCGAAGGTCACCGACCCCGGAGAGATGACGCTGCGGGGCGGGGTGCTGGACCTGTTCCCTGAAGGGTTTGAGGCTCCCGTCCGGATCGAGCTCGACGGCGAGACCGTTTCCAGTATCCGGTCGGTCCACCCCTTCACCGGCGTCCCGTTTCTCTCCCATGAAATCCTGATCCTGCTCCCCACCGTCACGCTGCACCGCAAGACGCTTCGGCCGGAGATTCGATCCCCGTTCCTCGGCGAGAACTCACCGCTTGATCCTTTCGTGGATATCCACAGCGGCGACTTCGTCGTGCATGTCGCGCACGGGATCGGGAAATTCCTGGGGCTGTAAAGGGTCCGCTCTTCGAAGGGGATCGAGAAGCATTTGGTGCTCGAGTATGCCGGCGGCGACCGGCTGTACGTTCCGCTCGCCGAGCTGCACCTTGTCCAAAAGTACATCGGATTCGAGGGCAAGCCGCCGAGGCTTTCCACGCTGGGGACCCGGGCCTGGGACCGCTCCAAGGAATGGGCCCGGACCGGGGCCGCCTCGGTGGCGGCGGAGCTGCTGCGGATGGAGGCCCACCGCTTAAGCTCCCCGGGCCACGCGTTCAAGCCGGACACCGAATGGCAGAAGCAGATGGAGTCCTCGTTCCCTTATCCGGAGACGGCGGGCCAGACGCGGGCGCTCCAAGAGGTCAAGAAAGATATGGAA